>NZ_DASWTD010000474.1:0-7859 GCF_036402335.1 Sphingopyxis sp.
GGCGGCGCACGTCGCGGCGAACCCCGTCGATGCCGATGATATCTTCACGATCTGCTGGACCTCGGGCACCACGGGCGTCCCTAAGGGCGTGCCGCGCAGCCACAACCACTGGATCGCGGTCGCGGGCGCGGGTTATGAGGCGATGAAGGTCGGCCCGGGCGATGTCCTGCTCAACCCCTTCCCGCTCATCAACATGGCGAGCATCGGCGGCATCACGATGTGCTGGCTGACGAGCGCGGGAACGATGGTGCTCCACCACCCCTTCGATCCCGGCGTGTACCTGAAACAGATTGCGACCGAGCGGCCGAGCCTGACGATCGCGCCGCCCGCGGTGCTCAACATGCTGCTGCAGAATGAGGCGTTGCTCGCGTCGGTCGACCTGTCGAGCCTGCGCGTCATCGCCTCGGGCTCGGCGCCGCTCGCCCCCGCGATGGTGCGCGGCTTTCAGGAAAGGCTCGGGATCATCATCGTCAATGTCTTCGGGTCGAACGAGGGGATGAGCTTCATCACCGGCGAGGGCGACATGCCCGACCCCGACAGGCGCGCGAGCCTGTTCCCGCGCCGCGGCACCTATCAGCGCCCCTATGGCGAAGGCCGCGCACCCAATATCGAAAGCCGGCTCGTCCCGCCCGGCGGCGGCGATCCGATCGAGACCGACGGCATCTCGGGCGAACTCCAGATCCGGGGGCCGACGCTGTTCGAGGGATATCACAACGCCCCCGACCGCACCGCCGAGGCCTTCACCAACGACGGCTGGTTCCGTACCGGCGATTTGTTCGAGATCGCCGAGGGCGGCGACTTCTACCGCTTCGTCGGGCGCTGCAAGGATCTGATCATCCGCGGCGGGGTCAATATCTCGCCCGAGGAGATCGACCAGTTGCTCGGCGGGCATCCTTTGCTCGCCGAGGCGTGCACCTTCTCGCTCCCCGACCCGACGATGGGCGAACGCATCGGCCTTGCCTATGTCCCGCGCGGCGCCGACGATGTCGGGATCGGCGAAGTCGCCGACTATCTGCGCGGGCACGACCTTGCAGTGTTCAAACTGCCCGAACGCCTGTTCCGTTTCGACGCCTTGCCGCGCAACGTCACCAACAAGGTGATGCGCAGTGAAGTGCGCGAAATGGCGCTCGCCACTCTCGAAAAGGAAGCCTGACATGGCGAAAGACGTCTTCATCCTCGGCGGCGCGCAGAGCGATTTCTCGCGCAACCTCGAACGCGAGGGCTGCGGGCTGTTCGAACTGTTTCGTGATGTCGCCGAAGCGGCGTTCGTCGCGACGGGGATCGAACCCAAAGAGGTCGAAACCGCGCATGTCGGCAATTTCGTCGGCGAGTTGTTCGCCGGCCAAGGCCAACTCGGCGGCTTCTTCGGCCACGTCCATCCCGACCTTGCGGGCATTCCCGCGTCGCGCCACGAGGCCGCTTGCGCGTCGGGCAGCATCGCGATCCTCGCCGCCGCGGCCGAGATCGAGGCCGAGCGCTACGGCCTCGCGCTCGTGCTCGGCATCGAATTGATGCGGAACGTTCCCGGCCAGCGTGCCGCCGAATATCTCGGCGCCGCGGCCTGGGCAGGCCGCGAGGCGCAGGAGGCGCGCTACCTCTGGCCGTACATGTTTGCGCGCGTCGCCGAGGAATATGACGAACGCTTCGGGCTCGACCGTGCGCATCTGCGCGGCATTTCGGCGAACAATTTCGCCAATGCGAAAAAGAACCCCAACTCGCAGACGCGCGGCTGGGCGGTGACCGACGATCACCTCGGCGAGAATGACGAGGTCAATCCGCTGATCGAGGGCAGCTTGCGCAAGTCCGATTGCGGGCAGGTTACCGATGGCGCCGCCGCGATCTTCCTCGCCTCGCGCGAAGTTGCGGAGGCTTATGCCAGGCGGCGCGGAATATCGATCGACAGCATCCCGCGCATCAAGGGATGGGGCCACGCCACCGCGCCCCTGCTCTACTCGACGAAGGTCGCGGACAGCCGAGGCGGCGACTATGTCTTCCCGAGCGTGCGCAAGGCGATGATGGACGCGCTGCGCCGCGCCGACATGCCCGACATCTACGCTTGCGACGGGGTCGAGGTGCACGACTGTTTCTCGATCACCGAATATATGGCGATCGATCATTTCGGAATCACCAAGCCGGGCGAAAGCTGGCGTGCGGTCGAGGACGGGACGATTGCGCTCGGAGGCAAATTGCCAGTCAATCCATCGGGCGGGCTGATCGGGCTGGGGCATCCCGTAGGTGCCACCGGGGTACGGATGCTGCTCGACGGCTGGCGGCAGGTCACCGGAAACGCGGGCGATTATCAGGTCGAGGGCGCGCGCAACTTCGCGACCTTCAACGTCGGCGGCAGCGCGACGACGGCGGTCAGCTTCGTCGTCGGCACCTGATTTGACCGACGTCTTTATCTACGACGCGGTGCGCACGCCGCGCGGCAAGGCGCGGCCCGATGGTGGGCTTGCCGGGCTGAGCCCTCAAGAACTCGTGCGTCAGCAGGCGGCAGCGCTCGCCGCTCGTTGCGGCGATATCGCCGCAACGCCCGAGGCGCTAATTCTGGGATGCGTGACACAGGCCGGTGCGCAGGGCGGGCATATCGCGCTGGTGTCGAAGCTACACGCTGGCCTGCCCGACCAGACCGCCGCGCACAGCATCAACAATTATTGCGCATCGGGGCTGTCGGCGATCGGTCAGGCGGTGGCGAAGGTCGCGAGCGGCGAAGCGACGCATATCCTCGCGGGCGGCGTTGAATCAATGAGCGCCAGCCAATTCCTCGGCGACCGTGCCAGTTTCTATACCAACGACGAACTGCCGCCGCGCGCGCGCTTCGTGCCGCCGGTGCTCGGCGCCGACCGGCTGGCACATGCCGAGGGGATCACGCGCGCCGAACTCGACGCAGTGGCCCTCGCCTCGCAGCAGAAAGCGGCAGCGACCGAAAATGACGCCGCGCTGCAAGCCTCGCGGATCGCAACCGGCGCGCTGACGGGCGAGGAGTGCATCCGGCCGCAAACGAGCGCGGAATCGCTCGCCGCAGCGCCCGCCGCCTTTGGCGAACTGCAGGCGCAATATGCGGGCGCGCTCGAAGGTGAGACCTTTGAGCCGCTGCACAGCATCGCACACGCGCCGCCGATCTGCGACGGCGCGGGGCTGGCGCTGGTCGGCGGCGAAGGACTGGGCATCGCGCCGCGCGCGCGCGTTATCGCCTTTGCCGAAAGCGGCGGCGACCCCGCAGCCTCGCTGACCGCGGGGTTCGCGGCGATGGACAAGGTGCTGACGCGCGCCGGGCTGACGCTGGACGATATGGACCGGATCGAGTTCATGGAGGCGTTCGCCGTCACCATCGCCAAATTCCTGCGCGACCGCGATGCCGATCCGGCGCAGGTCAACGTCAGCGGCGGCCATCTCGCCAAGGGGCATCCGATGGGCGCAAGCGGCGCGATCCTGACCTCGACCCTGCTCGACGCGCTCGACGCGTGCGGCGGTCGCTACGGATTGGTCGTACTGACCGGCGCGATGGGGGTCGGCGCGGCGATGGTGATCGAGCGGGTCGCTTAGATCGATCCTCCCTGTCGCGAAGCGATGGGGAGGTGGCAGCCCGAAGGGCTGACGGAGGGGCGATCGCGCGGACGTTGCTGTGCCCTCCACCATTCGCTTCGCGAACGGTCCCCCTCCCCACGGCTTCGCCGCAGGGAGGATTGGCGTCCGCAAAAGCCGATTGCGCAAAAGCGCCATTCCGCTATGGGCAGCGCGTGCGGGGCTTGCCCCGCGCATGATCGCGCCGGTGCCCGAAAGGGCTTAAAACGGGAACGCGGTAACGGGGTTCGTCCTGAGCCCCCGAAGCCGAGGCTGTCCCTGCAACTGTAAGCGGCGAGCGAGATGCACCGGTCCGGATTTGCGGATCAGCCACTGGGGTCACCTGGGAAGGCGTGCATCGAGCCCCGACCCGCGAGCCAGGAGACCTGCCGGTGTGGGTCGCTCAATGCCATGGCCCAGGGAAAGGCCGCGGCACGGAGGTTTCCGTCGAGCGACGACCAGGCGGCCGGGGCCGCTTCGGTGCCGGGGCCGCAGGCATTGACGCCACTTGCGACGCCGGCATCGGTCGATCGCGCGCGCGTTTCGGCAGGCCCCGCCTTCGTTGCCGGCGTGCGGGGGCCTCTACCCATGTTGAAATTTGCGACCATTTCCCTGTTGGCTTTGACGGCGGCAACGCCCGCGCTGGCCGAAACCACCGACAGCGACCGCGACGACATCGTCGTCACCGCGTCGGGGATCGAACAGCCGCGCGACGAGGTCGGTCAGGCGATCACGATCATCGACGCCGACACGATCGAAAAGCGCCAGACGGTCGATATCGCCGACCTGCTCGCGACGACGCCGGGCGTCCGTTTCAGCCGCAACGGCAGCACCGGTTCGGTCGCGGGCATTTCGCTGCGCGGCGCGGAAACGACGCAGACTTTGGTGCTGATCGACGGGGTGAAGGTCAATGATCCGAGCGGGATCGGCGATGGATATGATTTCGGCCATCTGCTGACCGGCAATATCGACCGGATCGAGGTGCTGCGCGGATCGAATTCGGTCGTCCACGGCAGCCAGGCGATCGGTGGTGTGGTCAGCCTGATGACCGCAACCCCGGCCGAGGGTTTCGGTGCCAACGCCCTGGCCGAATATGGTTACAGCGACACGTTGACCGCCAAGGCCGATGTATCGGGCACAGCGGGGGTGATTTCGGGCGGAATCGGCGGCGCCTACTTCCGCACCGACGGCATTTCCTCGGCCGCGGTCGGCACCGAGAAGGACGGATACAAGAATTTCGCCGGCAACGCGCGGCTGAAGGTCGCCTTCAGCGATACGCTGAGCCTCGACCTGCGCGGTTATTACATCAACGCCGACCTCGATTATGACAGCTTCTTCGGCGCCCCCGCCGACAGCGCCGATGTCGCGAAACTCGACCAATATGTCGGTTATGCCGGCCTTAACCTCGGCCTGTTCGACGGCCGTTTCACGAGCCGCGCGGCGGTGACGTGGATGCGCAACGACCGCGACTATTATTTCGTGCGCGGGACCGCGCCCGATTACGGCTATTCGGGCACCAATGTACGTTTCGAATATCAGGGCGTCGTGACGCCGGTGGAGCGGGCGAAGCTGATCTTCGGTTACGAGCATGAACGCCCTGATTATGATTTCTTCGGCTTTGGATCGACCGACAGCCAGAAGGCCAATATCGACAGCGTCTATGCGCTGGGGATTGTCCAGCCGCTCACCGGCCTGTCGCTGTCGGGCGGCGTCCGTCACGACGACCATAGCCAGTTTGGCGGCGCGACAACGTTCGGCGCCAATGCCAATTATTCGCCCAATGCGGGCGCGACCAATGTGCGGCTTAGCTATGGCGAGGGGTTCAAGGCGCCGTCGCTGTACCAGCTTTACGACAGAGGCGGCAGCGGCAATCCAGCGCTGCGCCCCGAACGGTCGAAAAGCTATGATATCGGCATCGACCAGAGCCTTGCTGATGGCCGCGCGCTGATCTCGCTGACCGCCTTCCTGCGCGACACCGACGATCAGATCAATTACGACAATAGGAGCTTCACCTATGGCAATATCGATCGCACGCGCGCCAAGGGGATCGAGGCGACGCTGGCGCTGAAGCCCGTCGACGCGCTGAACGTCACCGCATCCTACAGCTACATTGATGCGCGCGACCGGTCGGGGCGCCCGGCGTTCGACGGCAAGCGCCTGCCGCGCCGCGCCGCGCACGCGGTCAGCCTGTCGGCCGATTATGACTGGTCGTTCGGCCTGTCGACCGGCGCCACGCTGACGCTGGTCGGCGACAGCTTCGACGATGCGGCGAATGCTGTACCGCTCGATGGTTATGCCCTCGCGGGTATTCGCGCGTCCTTCCCCGTGGGCGGCCATTTCGAGATTTACGGCCGCGTCGACAATCTGTTCGACGCCGATTATGCGACCGCCTTCAACTACGGCACCTATGGCCGCGCGGCCTATGGCGGCGTCCGGGCGCGCTTCTGATGAAGGCGCGCACCGACGCCGAACATACGGCGAAGATGAAGAAGATCCAGGCGGCGCAGAACAAGAAGGTCGCGGCGAAGACGGTCGAAAAGGGGCTGGTCATCGTCCACACCGGCCCCGGCAAGGGCAAGACCTCGGCCGCGCTCGGCATGGCGGTGCGCGCGATCGGGCACGAGATGAAGGTCGGGGTCGTGCAATTTGTGAAGGGCGCGATGGCGACGGGCGAGAAAGCGGTGTTCGATCGCTTTCCCGACCTGATCGAATTCAAGCCGATGGGCGAAGGTTTCACCTGGGACACGCAGGACCGGACGCGCGACATCGCGGTGGCGCGCGAAGCATGGGAAGAGGTCAAGCGCATGATCGCCGATCCGTCTTATGCGATGGTGATCGCCGACGAGCTCAACATCGTGCTGCGGTATGACTATCTGCCGGTCGATGAGGTGCTGGAGGCGCTGGGTGCGAAACCGCATATGACGCATGTGATCATCACCGGGCGGAATGCCCCGCAGCAATTGATCGACGCCGCCGACCTCGTCACCGAGATGGCGCAGGTGAAGCATCCGTTCCGCGAGCAGAATGTGAAAGCGCAGCGGGGGATCGAGTTCTGATGCGAGGGCACGGCGCAGTGGCAGCGGCGGCGCTGCTCGCGGGCGGCGCCGGGCTGCTCTGGGCGGCCTCCCCCGCCCCGCGCGCCAAGGCGCCCGCCATCCCGCAGCGCATCGTGTCGATCAACCTGTGCGCCGACCAGCTCGTGCTCGCGCTCGCCGATCGCGGACAGATCGCCGGGCTGACGAAGAATGCGACCGATGTAACAATGTCGGGCGAAGCGGCGAAGGCGCACGGCATCCCGTTGCTCAGCAATTCGGCCGAACAGATACTGGCGATCGAACCCGACCTGATCGTCGGCATGCCCGCGAGCCGCAGCGCGGCACTGCGCGCGCTGCCGCAGCAGGATTATCCGCTGCTCGACCTCGCCACCGCCAACACGCTGGATGAAATCTACACCTCGATCCGCGAGACGGCGGCGGCGGTCGGCCACCCCGAACGCGGCACCGCACTGATCGCGCGGATGCAGGGCGAGCTCGCTGGGCTGCCCAAGCCCGGACGCGGTCGCGTTGCGGCCTATTACCAGCGGCGCGGCTATATGACGGGCACGGGGACGCTGATCGACGAGCTGATGGGGCGCGTCGGGCTGGTCAACCTTGCGGGCAAGCTCGGCAAGCCGCCGCTGTCGCAATTGAGCCTCGAGGAGATGGTCGCCGCCGAGCCCGATTTCCTCATTGTCGAGAGCGCGACCGACAAGGTGACCGATCAGGGGAGCGAGATGCTGCACCATCCGGCGATCAAGGATATTCCGCGTATCAGCATTCCGCAGGCGTGGACGGTGTGCGGCAGCCCCGCCTATACGCAAGCGGCGCGCAGCATGACGGTGCAGATCGCGCGCATCGACGGGGGCCGCTGATGAGCCGCTTTGCCCTGCCCCGCTGGTCGCTGATCGCCGCGTTACTGGCGCTAACGCTGGTCGCGGCGGTCGGATCGCTGCTGTTCGGTGCGGTTGATCTGTCGGTCGCGCGCCTCATCGCCGCAGCGACAGGCGACGGCGACCGGGTCGCGTCGATCATCCTCTTCGACCTCCGCTTGCCGCGTACGGTGCTGGCGCTGGCGGTCGGCGCGATACTCGGACTCGCAGGCGCGGCCCTGCAAGGCTATTTGCGCAACCCGCTCGCCGAGCCGTCGGTGCTCGGCACCTCGAACGCCGCGGCGCTCGGCGGGGTCGCGGCGCTCTATTTCGGGATCGCCGAGCTGCATCCGGTGATGTTGCCGCTGCTCGCGACGGGCGGCGCGCT
>NZ_DASWTD010000475.1:0-4117 GCF_036402335.1 Sphingopyxis sp.
GGTCGTCGTTTCGACGCCACCTCCCTAAATTTTGTTTTAGGGAGGTGTTTAGGGAGGCGAATGGATAACTCACCGATTGGGATGGGTCGGTGACACCTCTATCGATCAAACCATGAGCCCGGCAACGAACTGCGCCGACCATCCTGTGGTGTCCGTTATTGGCCGACAGCGGACTGGCGGCTCTTAGAGCAAAGTGCTTAAGGTAACGCGGTGGCAGGCATCGCCTGCCGCCCACTGGCACTTACTCCACGGCAATATCCGCGGTGAACGTATAGCCGACGCCGTAGACCACCTTGATGGCGGACGGGACATTTGTGGTTCGCTCGAACTTTCGGCGCAATCGGCTGACGACCGCGTCGAGATGACGATTGTCGAAATGTCCCCCGGGGCGGGCAAGCGCGGCCACGATATCGTCGCGCGCGCAAACGTCTCCCTGACGTTCGCACAACAGGTTCAGGAAAGCGAACTCGGTCGCTGTCAGCTTGAGTGCCTGCCCGTCCGGGGCGATCATGGTCCAATTGGCGGCATCCAGAATCCAGCGCCCCCTGCCGCTCTCCGCAACCATCGGCCGATTTCCGGTGCGCCGCAGCAGGCTGCGGATGGCGGCTTCGATCTCCCGCAATGTGCTGTGTTTGACGAGATAGATGTCGGCACCGCTGTCGAAACCTCGAACGCGATCGGCGCTGTCGCCGAAGGCGGTCAACATGATGATGCCGCAATCGTGACTTTGGCGGATTTCCGCAGCCAGGTCGAACCCGTTTCCGTCGGGCAATCCCACGTCGAGGATGACGACCGCGGGTCGAGGGCCAGCCGCGAGCGCGGCACGCATGTCGCGCGCCGTGGCGACGCCTGCGATGTCAAAACCGCGCAACGCCAGAAAATCGCCCAGATCCTGGCGCAGGCGAGGTTCATCCTCGACGATCAGAATTTGGGTCATGCCGTCACGCTCCCGTAGAGAGGGTCCCGGCGATCGGCGGGCAGCGGAATGCGCACCATCGCCGCTGTGCCGCTTGCGCCGTTGCCCTCGAAATCCAGAGTGCCGCCGTGATAGGCAAGAAATCTGCGGGCGGAGTAGATTCCCAGACCGGTTCCCGTGATCGCTTGGGTGTTGGTGGCCCGAAAGAAGCGGCGGCCAACCATTGTCCGCTCTTCTTCCGGAATACCGATACCCTCATCGCGCACTTCGACCGTAAGAAAGTCCGGCTCGGCTCGGACAGTCACGCGAACCGCGCAATGGGGCGGTGAATATTTCAGTGCGTTGTCGACGAGGTTGATGAGAACCGTCACCATCATCTCGGCATCCGCGAGGAAGGCTATGTCATGCTCGGCGGCAGTCTCGATACGATCGCCCAGACCCGTCATTGCAAAATGCCTTCTGACTTCCTCGATGACGGAGCCGATCCGGATCGGCTCGGGCCGACAGGTCCGATCGCGATCATCGGCCATAAAGCGATCGATCAGGGAAAAGAGGCGAGAGGTCGCCTCATCAATTCCCGCAAGCCGTTCGCGTGTCACGTCGGGCGATCTGTTGCCTGCAAGCCCTATCATTTCTGCTGCATTGCGAATGATGGCGAGCGGTGTGCGGAACTCGTGGCTGACGATCCGCATAAGGTCGATCTGCTCTTCGCGCAACGCGCGCTCAGTCTCGAGACTGACGCTCAGATCGCTTTCGAGCCGCCGCCGTTCCTGCACTTCGTGAGATAGGCTCGCGTTCCTTTCACGCAGGTCTGCGGACAACCGGGCGCTCACCATGAAGAGCAGGCACGCGAACAGGGCCATCAGGAACAATGTGCCCTGCAGCAGATACCAGGCATTGCGGTCGGCCAGGATCGGCGCGCTTTGAAAATCAGCGGGCAAGCCGATCTCCAAAACGCTCTGGACGATGCTCGCCAGCATATATTGTGCAAGTACCGCGATCGTAGCCCAACGCAGGGCGGCCGGCTGCACGCGGTCGCGCAAGAGACCGAGGCACATCATCGACATGATGCTCACGGTAAATATGGTCGAGGCATGAATGCGCGCTGCAATGTTGCCCGGATCCACGGCGACGATCACACTCCAGGCCGCGATATGGGCGATCAGCAAGGAAACGCCGATCCAGCTATAGCGCGGTTGGCCGAGAAAGCGCGCGAGCCCCTCGGCCAGCAGGACAAGCCCGATCTTGATGATCGTATTGGGGATGATGATCGCCCCCTCCGCTGGCTCGCCACCGCGCAGGAGCATCAGCGATATTCCCGCTGCTATTGCGACGAAACCCGCAGCGAGAAACTGGAGTTCGTAAAGGTGACGCCAGGCACGCCAAGCGAAAATCCAGACCAGCGCCTGAAGACATGCCGTTGCCAATGTGACGATCAGAATCGTCTCTAGATCAAGCATGTCGTTCGCGCGCCCATAAAGGCGCCATCCGATATTTCCAGTCGCAACTCAATGCTTTGCGTTGGATTAACCCTAGCATTCCGTACCAGCGTCGGCTGAATCGGTCAGAATTCATCGGAATTGATCGGTAGAATTGCCGGCCCTCGCCGCCCTAGTCTGGCCCGCGACATGACCCGGCGCAGGTGTATCAGAGAGGCCGCATCCGCAGCATCCGCGCGGACACTGCGCCCTTTGGGCCAGATGGCGGCATGTGATCATGAAACAGGGGAAAAATCATGCGTCCACCGCGCGTAAAATTGCTTGCCGCCGCCACCCCGCTCGCCATCGCCGCCGCGCTGTCGCTGCCCACCACGGCCCGCGCCGACCCGACGCCCGAGTGCAATGTCGGCATCGGCGCGAACAGCACCGAATGTGGCGAGAACAGCGACGCCAGCGGCCTCAACAGCACCGCCGTCGGCCGGGACAGCACCGCGAGCAGCACCGCCACCACCGCGATCGGGCATGGCAGCACCGCCAGCGGCTTTGCCGCCACCGCCACCGGCAGGGGAAGCGAGGCCAGCGGCATCCGCAGCACCGCGACGGGTGCGAACAGCATCGCAAGCGGCGATTTCGGCGTTGCAATCGGTGCAGAAAGCGTCGCAAGCGGATATTATACCACGGCGATCGGCACCGACAGCGTCGCATCGGGCGATGGCAGCACGGTGACGGGCGTGTCCAGCTTCGCATCGGGCCTGCAAAGCACGGCGATGGGGTTCCAGGCCGAGGCTGGCGGAACGTCGACGAACGGTTTCATCAACGCCGGCACGACCGCGCTCGGTGCCGGTGCCCAGGCGGGCGCGACTGCCGACGGGCAACGCAATGCGACCGCCGTGGGCCAGAGCGCGACGGCCAACGCCATCGACGCCTCCGCCTTCGGCCAGGACGCGGGGGCCTCGGGCGACTATAGCACCGCGATCGGCACAATCAGCCGCGCCACAGGCACCCACAGCACAGCCGTCGGACAGAACAGCATCGCCAATAGCGCGAACAGCACCGCGCTCGGCCAGTTCAGCATTGCCGGCGGCGCAAACAGCACCGCAATCGGCCAAAGCGGCAGAGCCGATGGCGCGAGCAGCACCGCCGTCGGCCACGACAGCATCGTCTTCAACGACTATGGTACTGCGACTGGCGCCAGGAGTCTGGCAGCGGGCGAATCGAGTACGGCTATCGGCCATTCCGCCCAGGCCGGCGGCATGTGGAACGGCCAATATTATTCCAATGCCCGCTCGACGGCGATCGGCGCCAATGCGGAGGCAGGCGGGACCGCCGCCGGACAAACCGACGCGACAGCGGTGGGCGAGAACGCCAAGGCCCATGCCCTCGGCGCCTCCGCCTTTGGTCAAGGCGCTAGCGCCACCGGCGACGGCGCGGTCGCGCTGGGACAGGGATCGGTGGCGGATCAGGCGAACACGGTCTCGGTCGGCGCGGCGGGCGCCGAACGCAGCATCGTCAACGTCGCCGACGGCGCCGTCGCGGCCGGATCCACCGACGCCGTAACGGGCGGGCAGCTTCATACGACCAACCAGGCGGTCGCAGCGGCGCAGGCGACGGCGGACACCGCGCTTGCCGACGCGACGGCAGCGCAAGCGACGGCGACCAGCGCACTGAACAACGCTGCGGCCGCGCAAGGCACCGCCGACACGGCACTGGCAAACGCGGCGACGGCGCAGAACACCGCCGATACGGCGCTGGCGAACGCCGC
>NZ_DASWTD010000476.1:0-11864 GCF_036402335.1 Sphingopyxis sp.
AAACTGCTCCCCGACGCCGCGGTCGACGTCGACAATATCTATTTCGCCAGCGGACCGGGCGGCGCCTTGCCGCAAGCGGCCCTTGCGACGGGATCCGCTGGCGGCGGCGCAAGGATCGGCCTGATCGACGGCGGCGTCGCAGCGCATCCATCGGTCGCTGGACGCGTCGAGCAGCGCGGCTTCGCAAGGGGAGCGCCATCGGCGAGCCGCCATGGCACGGCAGTCGCTTCGCTCCTTGTCGGCAGCGGGCAGATACAGGGCGCGGCGTCCGGCCAGAAGCTGCTCGCCGCCGACGTCTATGGCACCGACCCCGCAGGCGGCAACGCGAGCGCCATCGTCCGTGCGCTCGGCTGGCTGGCGCAAAGCGGCGTCGCGGTGACGACGATCAGTCTCGTCGGCCCCGACAACAGGCTGCTTTCGGCAGCGGTCGCCCGCGCACAACAGCGCGGAATGCTGATCGTCGCAGCGGTGGGAAACGACGGTCCCGCCGCGCCGCCCGCCTATCCGGCATCCCATCGCGGCGTGTTCGCCGTGACAGGCATCGACAAAAAAGGGCGCGTGCTGCCCGAGGCCGGCCGCGCGCTCCACATCGATTTCGCCGCACCCGGCGACGACGTGCTGGCGGCAACCGGCGCGGCAGGCACCGACCGGCTGCGCGGTACTTCCTTTGCCGCGCCGCTCGTTGCCGGGCGGCTGGCGCTCCGCTATCCTGCGCCCGCCATCGATCGCATCGGTCCTGCGGTTTCCGCTCTCGTCATGGAGGCACGCGATCTCGGCAAGCCGGGGCGCGACAAGCTTTATGGCCATGGCCTGATTTGCGGAACCTGCGGCGGCCGCTGACCGCCGCCGCGCTTTTTCGGGAAGAAAATCGAAACCGCCATCGTTCTCCCTGCAGGCCCTCCCCTCGGGCCGCAAACTCAGGAGCAGAACAATGCCAAATCGCATTTTTTTCCCGGCCGTCGCGCTCGCCGCCACGGCGATCGCTTTTTCGACACCGGTCTCGGCGCAGCTGCTCGGCGGCAGCGGCGGTCTCGGTGGTGGTCTGGGCGGCGGGCTCGGGGGCGTACTCGGAAGCCCGACTGGCCCCGTCGGCGGCACACTCGGCTCGGCGGGTGAGCTGACCGGCTCCGGCCGCGGCGACGCCCATGTCGACCGCCGCTCGGGCCGCATCCGGGGCAAGGGCAACGCCGATGCCAGTGGCAAGGGTTCGCTCGACGGCAACGGCGACCTGCTCGGCGGTAATGCTCGAGGCTCGGGCAATGCCTCGGGCAGCGGCAGTCTCGACGCACAGGCGGTCGGGACCGACTATGTCGGACAAACGGCGCGCAGCGCTACCGGCACCATCCAGAACAGCGCGTCGACCGTCACCGGCACCGCGCGCGGCGCGGTCGGCAATCTCCGCAATCAGGCAGGCAGTACAGCCTCGGGCGCTTCGGCCACGGCGCAAGGCGCAGGCTCGGCCGCGGGCAGCTTCCAGGGCAGCCTCGGCCAGCTCGCCGCCGCAGGCAGCGGCGCAGCGACCGGCAACGGCATGTTCGCGGTCGAACCCGGGATGGCGGTCATCGACGCGCGCGGCAAGGTGATCGGCCATGTCCACGAACTGCGCCAGACGGGCCGCGGTGTCGTGCAGGCGGTCACCGTCGAGGTCGGCAACCGCGTCGCGACGCTACCTGCCGCCAGTTTTGCGGGTTCGGGCGATGTCCTCGTCACGGGCATGACCAAGGGTCAGCTCAAGGATACGGCCGAGCAGCAGGAAGAGGCGGCCGATCGCCCGGCCAGCGAATCCGCGCCGCAACGGGACAATCGCGCCAACTGAAACTTCGCGGTTCCGAAAGGGAGAATGCGCCGGCCGTCGTGCCGGCGCATTTTCGTACGAACATGCCGCTCAGTCAGGATTCCCGAAGGAAATCGTCCAAAGCCGAAAGAAGGGCGTCGGGTGCCTCTTCCTGCGGGCTGTGGCCGCACGCGATCGCGTGCCCTTCGACATGACGCGCCTTGGTCCGCCATGTTTCGAGGACGTCGAACAATGCGCCGACGGTGCCCAGCTCGCCCCAGAGCACCAGCAGCGGTGCTTCGATCCGGCAATCGCCATCGGCCGCGTCATGTTCGAGGTCGATACTCGCCGCGGCGCGATAGTCTTCGCAGATCGCATGGCGCGTCGCGGGGTCGCGATAGCAGCGTCGGTACTCGGCCAGCACCCGCGGATCGAGCGAATTGGCGATTTTCGTTTGTCCCGCAATATGCCGGTCGAGGAAGAAGTCGGGATCGGCCGCAATCAGCCGCTCGGGCAGGTCGAAGGGCTGGATAAGGAAGAACCACCAGAAATAGCGGGTCGCGAACGCGCGGTTCGTTTCGGCATACATGGTCGCGGTCGGCGCGATGTCGAGAAGGACGAGCCGCCTGATGCGATCCGGATGATCGAGCGCCATGCGATGCGCGACGCGCGCCCCGCGATCATGCGCGACGACGGCGAAGCGATCGAAGCCGAGCGATTTCATGACCGCAACCTGATCGGCTGCCATCGTGCGCTTGGCGTAATTCCGGTGTGCGGCGTCGCCCGCCGGCTTTCCGCTGTCGCCATAGCCCCGGAGGTCGGTGGCGACGACGGTGAAGCGCTTCGCAAGCTCGGGCGCGACCTTGTGCCAGGTCAGATGTGTCTGCGGATGCCCGTGGAGCAGCAACAGCGGCGGCCCACGGCCTCCGATCGCGGCGCGAATATGGAGGTCGCCGGCATCGACGTCCTGCCAGCGAAAGCCGGGCATCAGGTCGGGATATTCGGGACGCAGGTTCATGACGCCAACGGTTCGGCAAGCCACGGGTTCTCCGCGAAATAGGCCTGTTCGAAGGCGCGGATGCGATCGGCATTGGTCAAGGTCTCACCGATCCGGTCGAGGCCCTGCATCAGCGCCTGGCGAACCGCAGGGTCGACGGCAAAGCGGATGATGCGGTCGGCGATCTCGATGTGCTCCCTTTCGAGGTCGATGGTCATATGTCCGCTGCCATCGTCGAGCATATCCGACAGCATGGCAATGCCGGAGGGTGGCAAGCTCAGCAGCAACAGCCCGTTATTTGCCGCATTGTCCGAAAAAATCGCGCCAAACGACGTACCTACAATCGCGCGGATGCCATATTGCAGCATGCCCCACACCGCATGCTCGCGCGACGAGCCGCAGCCGAAATTGGGGCCTGTTAGCAGGAAGCGGGTGTCCTTCATATCCGCCCGGTTCAGGATGAAATCGGGGCGGTGGCCGTCGGCATCGAAACGCAGATCGTGAAAAAGTCCTTCGGCAAGCCCCGACCGGTCGATCCCTTTGAGGAAGGCCTTGGGCATGATCACATCGGTATCGATGTTGGCACCGGGCATCGCCGCGACGCCGCCAGCGAGGCGGAGAAAACGCTCCATCACAGCGGCTCCAGCATGGCGAGCGAGCGAACGTCGGCAAGCTTTCCCGTCACCGCGGCCGCCGCGACCATTGCCGGGCTCATCAGGTGCGTGCGACCGCCCACACCCTGCCGCCCTTCGAAATTACGGTTGGTGCTCGACGCACAACGTTCGCCGGGGGCAAGCATATCGTCGTTCATTGCGAGGCAGAGCGAGCAACCCGACTGGCGCCACTCGAAACCGGCATCGGTGAATATGCGGTCCAGCCCTTCCTCCTCGGCCGCGCGACGAACCGTGCTGCTGCCCGGCGAGATCATCGCACGGACCCCCGGCGCGACGCGGCGCCCTTTCAATATCCGCGCGGCATCGCGAATGTCCGACAGGCGGGCATTGGTGCACGAGCCGATAAAGGCGCGATCGATCGCGACATCCTGAAGCGGCATGCGCGCTTCGAGCCCCATATAGGCAATCGCCCGGGCCGCATCGTCGCGGCGGCTGGCAGGCATATCGGCGGGATCGGGAACCCGTTCGGTAATCGCGAGCGCTTGATCGGGGCTGGTGCCCCAACTCACCATCGGCGGCACGTCGCCGGCGCTGAGCAAAAACTCGGTATCAAAGCGCGCCCCGGCGTCGCTGCGCAAGCCGCGCCAGCTTTCACGCGCGCGATCGAGTATCGCCGGCGGCGGCGCGCGGGGCCCCTTCGCCACATAGGCGACCACCTTGTCGTCGGGCGCCATCAGCGCGACACGCGCGCCGCATTCGACCGCCATGTTGCAGATCGTCATGCGGGCTTCGACGCCCATTGCCTCGATCGCCGCGCCCGCAAATTCGACTGCGTGCCCCGCCGCGCCGTCCGCACCGATCCGGCGGATCACTTCCATGATGACGTCCTTGGCAGTGACCCCCGGTGCCAGTTCGCCATCGACAGTAATGCGCATCGTCTTCAGCCGGCGATAGACGAGCGTTTGACTCGCCAGCAGATGTTCGATGTCCGACGTGCCGATACCGAACCCCACCACGCCGAACGCGCCGTAGGTCGTCGAATGGCTGTCGCCGGCCGCGATCACCATTCCGGGCAGGACCAGTCCGAGCTCGGGCATCACCACATGTTCGATGCCCTGGCGCGGGTCCAGCACGTCGAAAATCTCGATTCCGAAATCGCGGCCGTTCTCGATCAGATATTCGATCTGGCGACGCGCGCCCTCGTCCACCTTGCCTTCTTCGCGGACCGGCGCGGTCGAATTGACATGATCGACAACGCCGAGCGATGCGGCGGGGCGCCAGAGCTTGCGACCCGCTTCGCGCAAACCGCTGAACGCCTGCGGGCTTGTATATTCGTTGAGCACTGTTCTATCGATATAGAGCAACAGGCGTTCGCCGGCGCCTTCCGGCCCGCCGAAAGACAATATCCGGTGCCGATCGATGATTTTGTCGTAAAGCGTCTTTGGCGACAACATGTTTCTGCCCTTCATGCGGTTTCGCGAGGCAGGGCTTAGCTTGCCCGGTTCCGGCGAAGCCAATGCCGGGACAGTATCAATTGATGCGACAGATGGATTCTTATGGATATCATGTGGCTAGAGGACTTCATCAAGCTCGCGGATGAAGGCAATTTCTCCCGCGCCGCCGAGGCGCGCAACCTGACCCAGCCCGCGTTCAGCCGGCGAATCCGCGCACTCGAGGATTGGGTCGGCGCGACGCTGGTCGACCGCGACACGCACCGGATCGCGCTCACCGAAGCCGGGCTGGCCTTTCGCGTGCTGGCCGAGGATATCGTCCGGCGGCTGGCGCTCGGCCGCGACCATGTCCGCGAGATCGGCGGCACACTGAGCAACGAAATACGCTTCGCATCGACGCACGCCCTGTCGACGACCTTTTTCCCGTCGTGGCTGCGGAGCCTCGACAACGGAAAGGAAGCGGGCACGATCACGCTCATCGCCGATCATATGGTCGCCTGCGAACGCTTCATGCTGGAGGGCAAGGCCGATTTCCTGCTTTGCCATCACCACGCCGCCGCATCGCATCGCCTCGACCCGGCAGGCTTCACCTCGCTCCATCTCGGCAGCGACGTCCTGCTGCCGGTCACGGCGCCGTCGCCCGATGGCGCGCCGACCCACGCGCTTCCCGGGTCCGGCGAGCACCCCCTTCCCTATCTGGAGTTCGAGGAACGGTCGGGAATGGGCCGAATCCTTCAGGCGGCACAAGTCATATCGGCAGGCGCGGCGATGCTTCGCCCGGTTTTCCGCTCGCATATGGCGTCCGCGCTGCTGTCGATGGCACGCGACGGGCGCGGGGTTTGCTGGGCGCCGCTCAGCCTCGCCGAAACCGATCTGGAGAACGGCCGGCTCGTTACCGCCGGAGACGCGAACTGGCACGTTCCGATCGAGATTCGTATTTACAAGCCGATCGCGCGACGCAGCCCCAGTGTCGAGGCTTTCTGGAGCATGCTCAAGAAGCGTCCGGAAGAGGCGGCCGCCTAGCCCCGCCCGGTCCGTTGCCTTCATCGAAGGCATGTTATGTGCTGGATATTACTGCCCGAATCCTGCGTGAATGATTCTATGTCGAACCGGCATTGGGATCGCGATGGCTGTTTACCTAGACAGAATGGGCCCCCGCATCGCCCGACAAACGGGACGCTTTGGCAGAGGGGTTAAGGGCGGAGACAAACATGATCCAGGGGCCGACTGCACAGCGCAAATTCGACAATCAGTTCAGGATTTCCAGCTCCCTCCTCGCGGTGGCGATGCTGGCCGCGATGGCGGCACCCGCCGCAGCGCAGGACGCGCCCGACGATAGTGTCGCCGGCGAGGAAGCCACGACCGGCACCGACATCGTCGTCACCGGTTCGCGTATCGGCCGCCCCGTCCTCGACCTGCCGACGCCGGTCGGCGTCGTCAGTTCCGAAACGCTCGGTGCGAACAACGCGCAGTTCGACATCGGCCGCGCCCTCGCGCAGCAACCTGCGATCGGCTTTTCGGGAAGCATGCAGCAGAGCCAGCAGGGCGGCGCCTCGGGCTCGCGCGGCGAAACCAGCGGCGGCCTGGCCGTGGTCGACCTGCGCAGCCTCGGCTCGAACCGGACGCTGGTGCTCGTCAACGGCAAGCGCCGCGTATCGGGAACGACTGACAGTGCGGCAGTCGATCTCAACTCGATCAATCCCAACCTGATCGAACGCGTCGAGATCATCACCGGCGGCGCGTCGGCGATCTATGGTTCGGACGCGGTCTCGGGCGTCGTGAACATCCTTCTCAAGGATGACTTCGACGGCGTTCGCCTGTCGTTCAGCGGGTCGCAGCCGGCGCGCGGTCCCGAAGGTTTCACCTATGGCGGCAGCATTCTCGCGGGGCATAATTTCGCCGACGGGCGCGGCAACATCACCGTCGCGGCCGACTATACGAAGGTGAAGGAAATCACCCCGCGGCAGGCCGACATGCATAACAATGTCGCGATGATAAATCCGGCCGATACCGGCCCGAACGACGGCATTCCCGATCTTATCATCATTCCCGGCGGCGAAGCCTTTCAATATTCGGGCTATGGCGCAGTGGGCCTGCGCGGCGACACGGGCGGCCTCGGTGCGTTCGTCTTCAACGACGACGGTACGCCGCGCCCGGCACCAACACCGCTTTTCACGGACGGCAGCCTGTTCGGGAAGTTCGAAAACTGCGGACCGGCGTGCTTCCGCTTCGACGATTCGATTTCGATCGTTCCCGACATCGAACGCTACAATCTCAACCTCAGCACCCATTTCGACTTCAGCGACTCCGTGCGCGCCTATTTCGCCGCAGATTACAATAATACGTCGAGCTATGGTCGCGGGCAGCCCGTGCTGCGGGCGGCCCAGCCGATCGACATTGCGCAGAACGCGTTCCTGAACGAAGATTTCCGTCAGGACCTCCTCGCGGCCGGCGCGACGACGCTGCAACTCGATCGCCTCTACACCGACGTCGGGCTGCGTTTCAGCCAGGTCGACCGCAACAGCCTGTCGTTCGTCGGCGGCCTCAAGGGCGAGTTCGAGACCGGCTTCTCCGATCTGCGCTACGATATTTACGGCACCTACGGCCGCACCAAGGCGAAGTTCATCGGCTACAACCGCATGCTCCTGCCCAATCTTCGCGCGGCACTCGACGCCGTCGTCGATCCCGTTTCGGGGGACATACGCTGCCGTATGGATGTACCGGCGCTGCAGCCGGTGGGCTATGTCCCGCCCACCATCGTCGGCGGCGGCCCGTGCGTGCCCTTCAATCCGTTCGGCTCGACCGCCAGCTCGCAGGAAGCACGCGATTTCGTCAGCACGACCACGGTGTCCCGTGCGTTCGTCCGCCAGACCACCGCAGGCTTCTCGCTCTCGGGAGATTCGAGCAAGTTCCTGACCATGCCGGGCGGCGGGTCGATCGGCGTTGCGCTCGGCGCCGAGTACCGGGAGGAGCGCAACGGCCGGACCACCGATCCGCTGATCAAGGCCGGCGTGACCAACCAGGCGTCGTCGCAGGATTATGAGGGCGGCTATCACGTCACCGAATTCTTCGGCGAACTCAGCATCCCGCTCCTCACCGACATGCCCTTCGCCAGGCTGCTTTCGGTCGAGGGTGCGGTGCGCCATGCCGATTACAGCCACGCCGGGAAGGCGACGTCGTGGAAAGCCGGTGCAATCTGGGAGCCCACCGACGGGTTCCGCCTGCGCGCCACGCTTAGCCGCGCCATTCGCGCACCGAACATCTTCGAAGCCTTCCGGCCGAGCGAGGGCCAGACGACCAACGTCAACGATCCCTGCTCGCAAAACAATCTCGGGCAAAATCCCAATCGCGCTGCCAACTGCGCCGCACTGGGCCGTCCCGCGGGTTTCGTACCGGTCAGCGGCGGCATTGGCGTGCCCTTCATCGTGTCGGGCAATCAGGACCTGCGCCCCGAAGTTTCGGACAGCTGGACCGCGGGCTTCGTCCTGACGCCGAATTTCCTGCCGGGCCTCCAGATTTCAGCCGACTGGTTCGACATCAAGATCGAGGATGCGATCAGCTTTCTCAGCCCGCAAGCCATTGCTGAAAATTGTGTCGACCGTGCCGGTGGTCCCGATCCGGACCTGTGTGCACTGATCACCCGCGACACGACCCCCGGTGCGAACTTCTTCAGCATCACCGGCGGCAGGAGCACCTATGTCAACACGTCGAAGCTGCAGACCTCGGGCCTCGATACGCAGGTGTTTTACGCCCGTCCGCTGGGTGGCGGCCGCATCTCGGCCAATCTCGCCTTCACCTATCTGCACCGTCTCCGCACCTTCACCTTCCAGGCGCGGCCTGATCTCTACACGGTGCTCGAAGGCTTTTACGGCTATCCGAAATATAAGGGGGTCGTGGGCCTTAACTATTCGACCGGCGGGCTGACGGTCGGCTGGCAGGGCCGCTATCAGTCGAGCCAGAGCCTGACCGATATCTCGCCCGGCATCAGCCGCGAACTGCTGTCGCCCGACCGGACGGGATCGAAGTTCTACAACGACATCTCGGCGTCTTACACGCTGCCGATCCGGGGCGAGCAGGAGGCGAAATTCTCCTTTGGCGTCACCAACCTCTTCAACGTACGCTTGCCGGTAATGGAGTCGGTTCAGGTCATCGATCCGTCGGGGGGCGGTTTCGATCAGTTCGGTCCCGTGATCCGGGCTGGGCTTGAAGTGAACTTCTGATCCCGAACCGGTAAGGATGGAGCCCGTCTTGCTTACGGGCAGACGGGCTCCAATTCCCTCGCGACGAAAAAGCGGTTGATGCAGGAAGCGCGATCATGAGTTCTGAAACGGTTCGCCCTGCCCGCCAGAGGGGGTTTCTCGGCTTTATCGAGCGCGTCGGTAATCTGCTCCCCGACCCGACGATCATCTTCATCTATCTGATCGTTACACTGATGCTGGTATCGGCGCTCGGCGCAGCGCTGGGGTGGAGCGCGTCGCTTCCCTATTCGGGCAGGGAAGCGCCCGCGAACGCCGAACTTGCGGGCGGCATGCTCACCTACCGCGCGTCGAGCCTTTTTTCGGCGGATAATATCACGCGGCTGTTCACCGAAATGCCGCGCACCTATGCCAGCTTCACGCCGCTTGGTATCGTCCTGACGATCATGATGGGCGCCGCGGTCGCCGAGCGGTCGGGGATGTTCTTCGCGCTGATCCGCGGATCCCTCCGCAACACACCGCGCCGCTACATGACCCCGCTGATCGCGGTCATCGGCATGGTATCGCACCATGCCGCCGATGCCGCCTATGTCGTATTGATCCCGCTCTCGGCCGTGCTGTTCGCGTCGGTCGGGCGCCATCCGCTTGCCGGCATCGCCGCCGCGCTCGCCGCGGTATCGGGCGGTTATGCCGGCAACATCATGCCCGGCCAACTCGATGTCCTGCTGTTCGGCTTCACGCAGGAGGCCGCGCGCATCGTCGATCCGGCGTGGACGATGAACCCGCTCGGCAACTGGTATTTCATCCTCGGCATCGTCGTCTTCTTCACCCCGATCATATGGTTTGTCACCGACAGGATCGTCGAGCCGCGGCTCGGGATGTGGAACGAAGAGGTTGACGACCAACTCCGTGCCGACCTCGAAAAGGGCGAACTCAGCGCCGACGAGCGCCGCGGACTTCGCCATGCCGGCGTCGTGGCGCTGCTCGTCGTGGCGGCCTTCGCCGCGCTGTGCCTCTGGCCCGGCTACACGCCCTTCATCGATCAGGATGCCGAAGGGCCGATCCGGCTGCAGCCGCTCTACGCCTCGATCATCGCGGCGCTGTTCCTGCTCTTCCTGTTCACCGGCACCGTCTTCGGGCGTGCGGTGGGCGTGATCAAAAGCTCGTCGGACGTAATCGCGATGATGCGCGAAGGCGTGAAGACCCTCGCGCCCTATGTCGTCTTCGTCTTCTTCGCCGCGCATTTCGTCGCGATGTTCAACTGGTCGGGCATCGGCCCGATCATCGCAATCAGCGGCGCCGAAAAGCTGCAAGGCATGGGCCTGCCCGCCCCGCTGCTCCTCGTCTGCGTGCTGCTCCTGTCGTCGCTGCTCGACCTGTTCATCGGGTCGGCGACCGCCAAGTGGAGCGTCCTGTCCTCGGTCGTCGTGCCGATGTTCATGCTGCTCGGCATAAGCCCCGAAATGACGACCGCTGCCTATCGCATGGGCGACAGCTACACCAATATCATGACCCCGCTGATGAGCTATTTCCCCCTCGTGCTCGTCTTCTGCCAGCGCTGGGACAAGAGCATGGGGGTCGGATCGCTGCTCGCGCTGATGCTGCCTTATGCGCTCTGTTTCATGGCCATGGGGATCATGATGACCGTTGCATGGGTCGGTTTCGACCTGCCACTCGGTCCCGGAGCGCAAGTCTTCTATCAGCTACCGGGGCATGTCCGCCCGTGAGGAACAACGCCATGCCCATCGATCTCTCGCACCTCGAAGCCGACATGACGGGTTGGCGCCGCCATATCCACCAGCATCCCGAACTCGGTTTTCACGAGCACGACACCAGCGCCTTCATCATCGGCCTGCTGCGCGAGTTCGGGATCGAGGAGATTGCGACCGGCATCGGCGGGACCGGTATCGTCGCGACGATCCGCGCCGGGCAGTCGGATCGCGCGATCGGCATTCGCGCCGACATCGACGCGCTGCCGATGACCGAGGCGCATGCGTCGACCCATAGCTCCGTCACCCCCGGGGTGATGCATGCGTGCGGCCACGACGGGCACACCGCAATGCTGCTCGGTGCCGCCAAGCATCTCGCCGCGACGCGCAATTTCGATGGCGCGGTCCATTTGATCTTCCAGCCCGCCGAGGAATCGCTCGGCTACAGCGGCGCCGACGGGCACCCCGAGGGCGGCGCGAGCGCGATGATCCGTGACGGATTGTTCGAACGCTTCCCGATGCAGGCGATCTTCGGCGTCCATAACCGTCCCGGCCTCCCCGCCGGCAAGCTCGCGGGGCGCGTCGGTCCGCTCTATGCGGCGGCCGACCTGTTCAAGATTAGCGTCAAAGGCAAGGGCGGCCATGCCGCGCGCCCGCATCTCGCCATCGACCCGATCCTCGTCGCCTCGCATATCGTCGTCGCAGTGCAGAGTATCGTCGCGCGCAACGTCGACCCGATGGACGCCGCGGTCGTCTCGATCTGCAAGATGGAAGCGGGCACCGCGTTCAACATCATCGCCGACGAGGCGCATCTTGCAGGTACCGTCCGCACCCTGTCGCGGGCGAGCCAGGATCTGGTCGAGCAGCGGCTGCGCGACGTCGTCGAAAGCGTCGCGCGCTCGTTCGGCGCCGAGGCCGAGTTGCATTACGAGCGCGGCTACCCCGCGCTCCACAATCCCGCCGACATCTACGGCCGTGTCCGCGACATCGCGATCGGACTGATTGGCGCCGATCGCTTCATCGATCTCGACGCACCCGCGATGGGGGGCGAGGATTTCGCTCGTTATCTCGACGTCGTACCCGGCTGCTTCCTGCTGCTCGGCAATGGTGACGAGGGGCCGGG
>NZ_DASWTD010000477.1:0-2051 GCF_036402335.1 Sphingopyxis sp.
CAACCAACGCGATTCTTGGGTGGAGGGAGTCAAGGCAGCTGTTCCCTGAGTTTCAATCTGTTTACGTTCGCTATCGGCAGCCGGTGATGCGCTGGTTCCGGAAAAGGGGCCTCGATCACGCGGCCGCGGAAGACTGTACCCAGGAATGTTTCGCTCGCCTCTATTCCCGCGGCTCCACCAACCTGGAAAGGCTCGATGCCTATATCTATGTCGTGGCGGCTTCGGTGCTTACCGACCGGTGGCGCAAGGGGAAGGTCCGCCAGGAAACCAATCACGTCCCGCTCGAAAATATCCAGGTTCCGACTGAGGAGTTAACGCCGGCGCGCGTCTTTGAAGGAAAGGATGCGTTGTTGCGCTTGTCAGCGACGCTCGACGAACTGCCCGAACGTACACGAGAAATGTTCTTGCTTAACCGCCTCGACAAATTCAGTTACCAACAGATTGCTGCACGGTTTGGAATATCGGTCAGCGGCGTGGAAAAGCATATGATGCGCGCAATCGCACATGTGCATGCCAGAATGTCGAGCGATGACCGATAGCGTCCGGAACAATCTTTTGTCGCTGGTCGCGGCCCGGGCTGCTTATTGGGTCGCGCGAATGGGTTCCGACCAGCGCACCCGGGCGGATGACGAGGCGCTCGCGCGATGGCTGGATGAAAATGCTGCGCACCGGGCCCAGTTCAACGCGCAAAAGGCGCTTTGGGATCAGATTGGCGCGCTGTCCGACGATCCCGTCGCGCGCCAGATCCTCGGCCGCGACCCGCAGGAGAAGGGCCGCGAAGAGGATGCGGAGATCCCGTACGCGAACCGCCTCTCGCGGAGGTCGTTGTTTTTCGGCGGGACCGCCGCTGCCGCTGCCGCGATGATGGGTGTGTTCTGGCTGGCCGCCGGAACCGAGTTTTCGACCCGCCCGGGACAACAGCGGAATGTCACGCTTGCCGACGGCTCGACCGTCACGCTCGATACCGCGACGCGCATCGACGTGGCGTTGGAGGAGGGGGAGCGGCGCGTGCGCCTTCGTTCGGGACAAGCCTATTTCGACGTTGCGCCCGACAAGACGCGGCCCTTTCGGGTCCTGGTCGAGGGCAACGAGATACGCGCGCTCGGAACCGAGTTCAACGTGCGCCGCGACGGCCGGCGGACCGAGGTCTATCTCGCGCATGGCTCGGTCGCGATCCGGAAGCGCGGTGCCGAAATCATCCTGCGGCCGGGGCAACAGGCGCTGATATCGCCGGCGAAGGCGCCTCGCATCGTCGCAGCCGAGCCCGATCGCATGCAATCCTGGCGGCGGGGCAAGCTCATATTCGATGCCACCCCGCTCGCCGAGGCAGTCGCCGAGGTCAATCGCTATGGCGGCAAGCCGATCCGGCTCGCCGACGCGGCCACGGGCCGCGTCAAGGTGTCAGGTGTCTTCCACGTCGGGCGATCGCAGGCCTTTGTCGAAAGCGTGACGGTTGCATTGCCGATCGAGGTCGAGCGCGAGAATGAGGACGAAACGCTGCTCGGCCAGCGCTGACGCTGCCCCGCCTTTCACCGTCTGCATCGCCTGTTTCCGCGCTTTTCCGTACACCGCCTGAAAAAATGCTAGTCATAGCAATTTTTTTTTCAAACCCGGGTGAGGGGAAAGAAAAGCGGCGCGTCCCTGCCTTTGAGAGGTGACGACCGCGGGGACCCGCGGCGGACAAAACGGGGAGAGACCATGCAGAATATCGCTGGGCGAAAATCGGTTCGCGGCATTTTACTCGCCGGGGGCGCCCTGCTTTCGAGCGGCGCGCTTACTTATCCAGTGGCCGCACAGGCCAGCGAAAAAGTCAGGGTCTATTCGATAGGTGCCCAAGATCTCGGCAACGCGATCCGGCAGTTTGCGCTCCAGACCGGGATCGATGTCGCGTTCGACCCCGCGGCGGTCGCGGGCAAGCGAACGAAGGGTATTCGCGGACGCCTGCAGGAAGAGGCGGCGCTGCGCGCGTTGCTGTCGGATACCGGGCTGCGGTTTCGCCGCACCTCGACGGGCTATGCGCTTCTCGGCACGCCGGCGCGCAAAACCTCGCT
>NZ_DASWTD010000478.1:0-3813 GCF_036402335.1 Sphingopyxis sp.
ATAGCGGATTAATAATCCAAAACGGGAGAGAGAGATGGCACAGGCATTCGCGGACGGAGGCGCGGCGTCGCCGGTGCCGAGGGCAGGCCGGTACCGCTGGCTGATCGTCGCGGTGCTGTTCGCCGCGACCACGGTCAATTATATCGACCGCACCATGCTCGGCCTGCTCGCCCCGACGCTTGGGCAGGAGCTCGGGTGGAGCGAGAATGACTATGGCAACATCGTCACCGCCTTTCAGGCTGCCTATGCGCTTGGCTTCCTGGCGATGGGCTGGCTGATCGACCGCTTCGGGCCGAAGGTCGGTTATGCGATCGCGATCAGCATCTGGACCGTCGGCCATGTCGCGCACGGTTTCGCCTCCTCGATCATTTCCTTCATGCTGGCGCGCGTCGTGCTCGGCGTCGGTGAAGCGGGGCATTTCCCCTCGGTCGTCCGCGCGTCGAGCGAATGGTTTCCCCAGAAGGAGCGCGCCTATGCGATCGGCTGGGTCAACAGCGCGACGACGATCGGCGTCATCCTGACTGCACCGACGCTCTGGCTTTTCATGACATTGTTCGGTTTCGACTGGCGCGAAACCTTCATCACCACCGGCATCTTCGGCGTCATCCTGCTCGTGCTCTGGCTTCGGCTCTACAGCAATCCGCGCGAGAGCGGAAAGGTCTCGGACGCCGAACTCGCGTGGATCGAGCATGATCCGCCCGAGAAGGTCGAGCGGATCGGGTGGGGCAAGATCGTCGCCAAGCGCGAGGCGTGGGCTTTTGCGGTCGCCAAATTCCTGACCGATCCGGTCTGGTTCCTGATGCTCTTCTGGCTGCCCAAATATTTCAGCACGACCTACGACGTCGACCTGAAAGTCGTGCTGTTGCCGATGCTCGTCATGTATCTGCTCTCTGACGTCGGCAGCATCCTTGGCGGCTGGGTGTCGTCGAAGCTGATCCAGAGCGGGCGTAGCGTCAATTTCGCGCGCAAGGCGACGATGCTCGGCGCCGGCTGCTGCGTCCTGCCTTTGCTCTTTGTCACCGGGCTCGACAATATGTGGCTCGCGGTCGTGCTGATCGGCATCGCGCTCGCCGGCCATCAGGCCTTTTCGTCGACGATCCTGTCGATCCCGCCCGACATGTTCCCCAAACGCGCGGTCGGGTCGGTGATCGGGCTTGGCGGATTCGCAGGCGGCGTCGGCGGCATGATCATGGCGAAGTCGACCGGGCTCGTGCTCGACGCGACGGGGGGCAATTATACGGTCATCTTTGCCGCCTGCACGACCGTTTACTTCCTCGCGGTGCTCGCGGTGCATCTGCTGAGCCCGCAGCTTGCGCCGGTCACCGTGGAGAGCGAAACTACCCCCGCATGACTCGCCCGCTGACCCTGCATCCCGATCGCCTGTTTCCGTCCGATCCGGCGCAGCGCGCCATCGCGCGCCGGCTCTATGCCGAGGTCGCGAGCCTGCCGATCGTCAGTCCGCACGGGCACACCGACCCGAGCTGGTTCGCGGGCAACGCGCCGTTCGGCAACGCGGCCGAGCTGCTGCTTCACCCCGATCATTATGTGTTCCGGATGCTCTATTCGCAGGGCATCTCGCTCGATGCGCTGGGCATCCGGAACCCGGATGCCGATCCGCGCGAAAGCTGGCGCCTCTTTGCGCAAAACTATCATCTCTTTCGTGGTACCCCGACGCGGATGTGGATGGACTGGGTGTTCGCCGAAGCTTTCGGTTTCGACGTGCAATTCGGGGCCGAGACCGCGGACCTCTATTACGACCGGATCACCGAGGCGCTGGCGACCGACGCCTTTCGCCCGCGCGCGCTGTTCGACCGCTTCGGGATCGAGGTGATCGCAACGACCGAAAGCCCGATCGATACGCTCGAACATCATGCCGCGATCCGCGCCGCGAATGCCAGCGGCGAGTGGGGTGGGCGGGTGATCACCGCCTATCGCCCCGACCCGGTGATCGACCCGGAATTCGAAGGCTTCCGCGATAACCTCAAACGCTTCTCCGGCCTGTCGGGCGAAGATGCCTTCTCCTATTCGGGCTATCTCGCCGCACACCGCGACCGCCGCGCCTTCTTTGCCGAAATGGGTGCGACCTCGACTGATCACGGTCACCCGACCGCGGCGACGGCCGACCTGTCGGACGCCGAGGCCGAGGCACTGTTCGCACGCGTTACCGGCGCCGATGTCTGCGCCGCCGATGTCTGCGCCGCCGATGCTGAGCTGTTCCGCGCGCATATGCTGACCGTGATGGCGGGGATGAGTCTCGACGACGGCCTCGTCATGCAGATCCACCCCGGCGCCTTCCGCAACCACAACCCTTGGCTGTTCGACCATTATGGCCGTGACAAGGGCGCCGATATCCCGACCGCGACCGACTATGTCCATGCGCTGCGCCCATTGCTGGCGCGCTATGGCAATGAGGCCGCGCTGACGATCATTCTCTTCACATTGGATGAGACGAGCTATGCGAGGGAGCTCGCGCCGCTCGCGGGCCATTATCCGGCGCTGAAACTCGGCCCGGCCTGGTGGTTCCACGACAGCCCGGAGGGGATGCGGCGTTTCCGGAACCAGATGACCGAGACCGCTGGTTTCTACAACACGGCCGGTTTCAACGACGACACGCGCGCCTTCCTGTCGATCCCCGCGCGCCACGATGTTGCGCGCCGCATCGACTGCGGCTTCCTTGCCGGGCTCGTCGCCGAGCACCGGATGGAGGAGTGGGAGGCGGCCGAGCTTGCGGCCGACCTCAGCTACCATCTCGCCAAGGCCGCGTACAAGCTGTGAGGCTCACGGGCCAAACGCCGGTGCCGGCGTCGGCGCGGGTGCCGGGCTACGACCGTGCGGTGCAAGCCGCAGGGATCGTCCATATCGGCATCGGCGCGTTCCACCGCGCGCATCAGGCGCTCTATACCGACGATGCGATGGGTGCGGGTGACCGCGATTGGGGCATCATCGGCGTGTCGCTGCGTTCGGGTGATGTCGCGGCACAGCTTAACCCGCAGGATGGGCTCTACACCGTCGGCGTGCGCCGCGCTGCCGGAACCGAATTGCGATTGATCGGCGCGGTGCAGAAAGTGCTCGTCGCGGCCGACGATCCGCAGGCGGTCATCGCCGCGATCGCCGCGCCGACCACGCATATCGTCAGCTTCACCGTGACCGAGAAAGCTTATCTGCGTTGTCCTGACGGATCGCTCGACCTTGCCGCGGCGATCCGCGGAGCGAGCCTTTATCGTTTCGTTGCCGCGGGGCTGGCCGCGCGCAGGGCAGCGGGGCTCGGCGGTGTCACGCTGCTCAGCTGCGACAATCTGGCGGGGAATGGTGCGGTGCTGCGCCGCCTGCTGCGTGAATATCTGGCGGCCTGTCATCCGGGCCTCGTCGACTGGGTCGATGCGACCTGTACCTGTCCGGCGACGATGATCGACCGTATCGTCCCCGCGACGACCGACGCCGACCGGGCGGCGGTCGAGGCGACCCTCGGCGCGCGCGACGAAGGCGCGGTCGTTACCGAAGGCTTCAGCCAGTGGGTGATCGAGGATGATTTTGCCGGCCCGCGCCCGCGCTGGGAGCAGGTCGGCGCCGAACTGGCCGCCGATGTCGCGCCTTATGAGACCGCGAAGCTGCGTATGCTCAACGGCGCGCATTCGGCGCTCGCCTATATCGGGCTGGGGCGTGACCATGAATATGTCCATCAGGCCATCGCCGACCCCGAAATTCGCGCGGCCGTCGAACGGTTGATGCGCGACGAAGCCGCGCCGACGATCGACGCGGCACCCGGGCAGGATCTCGCTGCCTATGCTGATGCTTTGCTCGATCGCTTCGCCA
>NZ_DASWTD010000479.1:0-3987 GCF_036402335.1 Sphingopyxis sp.
CCACCCCGATGCCGATGACCCACGCGCTCACCCATTGACGCCCCGTTAACCAATGTCCGCCATATCTTCTCGATCATTCAGGGACGTGGGCAAGCCAATGAAATATGATCCGATCAATCCGGCAGCGCCGATACTCGACCAGTCGGTTGCGAGCGACTGCGGCGAACTCGCCGTTGGGTGCAGCGATGCCGCCGGACGGATCAAGCTGGCGACCGACCAGATGGATCGCCAGATTGGCGAACTCGGCCGGCTCGAGGAATATGTCGTCAGCCTCGAGGCCGACCAGCGCCAGATCGCCGATTCGACCGACGAGGCGAAATTGCTGTCGGCGCGCGCGTGCGAGCAGCTCGATACCGGCGCCGAGCGCGTCAATGCCGCGGTTGCCGAATTCCGCTCGGTCATCGACCTCGTTGCGCGGCTTGGCACGCATGTCACCAATTTCGCCGCGGTGATGGAGCAGGTGCAGCAGGTCAGCCAGTCGATCGAGTCGATCGCCAAGACCACGAACATGCTCGCATTGAATGCCGCGATCGAAGCCGAACGCGCGGGCGATGCCGGCCGCACCTTTGCGGTCGTCGCCGCCGAAGTGAAGAAGCTGGCGCAGAACACTCGCGGCGCGACCGACGAAATCCGCCGCAGCATCGGCAGCCTTGCTGCCGAAGCGAGCGGGCTTGTGACCGAAATCCAGTCAGGGGTCGAGCAGTCGAGCCGTGCCGAGGCGCAGTTCGAGACGATCACCGACGCGCTGCATGACGCGACGCACCTCGTCGCGCTGCTCGACGACCAGAGCGACCGCATCGCGCAGTCGAGCGCGATGGTGCACGCCAACGGCGCGAAGGTGCGCGAGGCGCTCGACCGCGTCGTCGGATCAGTGCGCGACAATAGTTCGACGCTGGTCGGCACACGCGATTCGATCCTGTCGATGGAACATGTGTCGAACCGCATGTTCAACGCGGTGATCTCGGCGGGGGTCAGCCCGCAGGATTCGGCGATCGTCGAACTGGCGGCGAAAGTGCGCGACGAATTCGTGGGGCTGGCCGAACGCGCGGTCGCAGAGGGCGAGCTGTCCATGGAACAGCTGTTCGACACCAATTATGTGCGCGTTCCGAATTCGAACCCCGAACGTTTCCGCACGACGCTTTGCGACTGGGCCGATGCCAACTGGCGCCCGCTGTTCGACCGCATCGTCGCCAGCCATCCCGAGATCAAGATGTCGTCGGCGGGCGATATGAACGGCTTCCTGCCGACGCATATCACCGATTGCTCGCGCGCGCCGACCGGCGACCTCGAGCATGACACCGCGCATTGCCGCAACGGCCGCCTGCTCTATGACGAGACCGACGCTGCAGCGAAGCGCAGCACCGCGCCCTTCTTCATGACGGTCTACCGGCAGGAAGGCGACGGGATCAATTATCTGACCGTGCGCAACGTCTATATGCCGGCGGTGATCAACGGCCGCCGCTGGGGCGACGTCGAGGTGGCGTACCAGCTCTGACGGGTGCCTAGCTACCCTGACGGCGCGCCATGAAGGCGAGCTTTTCGAACAGCATCACATCCTGCTCATTCTTGAGCAGCGCGCCGTGGAGCGGCGGGATCGCCTTGCCGACGTCGCGGTTCTGGAGAACCTCGAGCGGCATGTCCTCGTTGAGCAGCAGCTTGAGCCAGTCGATCAACTCGCTCGTCGACGGCTTTTTCTTGAGACCGGGGACGTCGCGGACCTCGTAGAAGATATCCATCGCGCGGCTGACCAGCGTCTTCTGGATGCCCGGGAAATGGACCTCGACGATCTCGGCCATCGTGTCGCGGTCGGGGAACTTGATATAGTGGAAGAAGCAGCGGCGCAGGAAGGCGTCGGGCAGTTCCTTTTCGTTATTCGAGGTGATGACGACGATCGGGCGCTCTTTCGCGGTCACCGTCTCGTCGGTCTCATAGACGTGGAACGCCATGCGATCGAGTTCCTGGAGCAGGTCGTTCGGGAATTCGATGTCGGCCTTGTCGATCTCGTCGATCAGGAGGACGGGGAGCTTGGGCGAGGTGAACGCTTCCCACAATTTACCCTTGCGGATATAGTTGCGGATATCGTGGACGCGCTCTTCACCGAGCTGGCCATCGCGCAGGCGCGCGACCGCATCATATTCGTAGAGGCCCTGCTGCGCCTTGGTCGTCGATTTGATGTTCCAAGTGATCAGCGGCGCATCGAAGGCTTTGGCGATTTCCTCGGCGAGCACGGTCTTGCCGGTGCCGGGTTCGCCCTTCACGAGCAGCGGACGGCGCAGCAGGGTCGCGGCATTGACTGCGACCTTGAGGTCGTCGGTCGCGATATAGGCGCTGGTACCTTCGAAACGCATGGCGCGCTGCCTTCCCTTAACGTGAACGTCAAGCGGGCATAGCGGGGGGAGGGACGCCGTGCAAGGCGTCTCCCGCCCCTGCAGGACCAAAGGTCAGGGGTGGGCGCGGCTCGCGGCGCGGGCGGCCATCAGGTCCCAAAGCCCGCTGTGCTGGGTGATGAGCTGCTGCGCGCCGAACACCATCGCGCGTTCGACCGCCGGGCTGTCGGCGACCGTCCCCGCAAGCCGCGCGGTGTCGCGCAGGTCGGGCAGGGTGCAGGTCGGTGGCGCGAGGTCGAGTCGCTGCGCGCTGATATCGAGCAGGACGCGGATCGTCCGCCAGTCGAGCGTCAGCGCGATCGCGGCACCGACGGCGCAGCCATGGCGGTCCGATTCGGCGAGCATGTCGATCGCCTTGCGCTGCGCGGCGACGGCGGCTTCGCATTGCGCCTGCCCCTGCGTGCTCGGCACCGGGCCGACGGCGGAGGCGATCCTGGTCAGGAAAGCGCGTTCCTGGACAAAGGCATCGGCCGCCTCGTCCATCCACTGGCGCGAGGCGGGATCGACCGCCTTGCGCGCGGCGCTGTCGATCACGCCCGGATGACGGCCGTGGAGCAGGCAGAGGAAATGGACGGCATCGGCAAGGTTACGCATCGCTTCGGGGCCGCTCGACAAGGCGCCCGAACGGACGTGCGGGTGCGCGCCGGTGCCGTCGCCGGCGACCAGCGAATCGAGCATTTCGGCGACGCCGCGCGTCTGCGCCTTGGGCTGGGTCGATGGGCTCAACGCTTGATCCTCGCTGCGGCAGGCCGGGTCCGACCCAAGCCGATGGAATTGCAGCGATGAGTCTTAGGGCAACGTCGTAAACGTCGCGTTTATAAGCGGCGCCCGAATTGCACCGCATCCTGTTCCAGTCGGGGACAGGGAGCCCGGAAGGAGAAGGGCCGACAAGCACCGGGGAGAGCTTGCCGGCCCCTCCATAGCGCCCCTGGGACGCCATAAGGGCGGGATTGGCTGGACCCGTAAGGGAGAGGGAGTGTCTGGCCGGTTCCGCTTATGCTGCGAGGGCGAGTTCCCCGGCCTTGTCGACCGGGCGCGCCGGGGCTTCGACAGCGCTCAGCGCAGGCTGTCCGGTTGCCGCTGTCCGGGCGGGGAAGATCAGGCGCGATGCGAGCACCACGATACCGAGGCCGAAATAGCCCATGAAGGTCTGCGCCGGGAAGAAGAAGAGCGGCGCGACGAAGGCGAGACGGAGCCACAGCGGGTTGAAGCCGAAATCCTGGCCCACGGCCTCGCAGATCCCGAAGAAGGTGTCGCGGCGGCGGAAGAGATTGGTGGTTTCGCTATCCATTTTTTTGTCTTTCCCTTTGGCTGCGAGCACTGCCCCGCGCCGATGCCCGATGCATCGCAAAGGCCGTGCCAATTCTTGCGAGCCCCCGATTTCCGAGCTTTTCCGTGTCAGCCGCGTGCGGCCGCCTGCTCTGGATTGTGAATCAATTCCCAACGAGTGGGAGTGATTGCCATTTGATGGGTGGCGCATGAACCGGTCATGAAGCCCTCCCGCCGCGATGACGCAAGCTATCTGGGCGGCAAATATGAAGATTTAAAGAGAGGCTGCGAAAAAATTGTGCGGCGCAGCATTGGGGCAACGGTTTGATCT
>NZ_DASWTD010000480.1:0-8800 GCF_036402335.1 Sphingopyxis sp.
TGCCGGTTTTCGTGGCAGCCCGCTCACATGCGGCGACAGTGTCGCGATTGTCGCGCCACATCTCGACAGCAACGATCATCGAATGCCACGATCCAGGATCACCGGCGCGCATCATGCGGCTACCCGCTTCCCAAAGGTTCGGTTCGCCCATGATATGCGCCGCCATGCTCTCGGGCATATGCCAGCTCGCTGGTAGGACGCGCAGGATGACGCCGAGCAGAAACGACCACAGCAGCAGCCTGCAAGCAGGCCGCCGCCTGCCGCCCAGAGGAGCCGGCGGCGCTGCTCGAGGATCGTCGCGGCGACGCCGGTCAGACGCTCGATGCGATGCACGGCCTCATCGAGCTGCTTGCGTGCCTTGTCGACGAGGGCGCTGTCCGCCGCGCGCGCCGTCGTTCCGGCGGCCGTGATCTCGGCCTCCATTGTGCGTGGCGCAAGTTGCATGGCGGGCGATCGGGCAAAGCCGTTGATCGCAGTCCGCATCTTTTCGAGCAGCGTGACGATCTCGCCAAGGGTCTCGCTGTAGTCGGGTGCGGCATCGCGCTTCGCAATGAGGCCGGTAACGGCGGCTTCGAGTAAATCGATCTTCTGCCCAAGCTCGGCGAACGCACGCGCAGCGGGATCGGTTTCGGAAGATGCTGGTGTCTGACTGTCCATGATCATTTGTCCTTATCTACTCATGCCAAGGCTACGGCCCATCTCGACGCCGACGCTGCTGGCCAGATCGTGCGAGAGCTGGCGTCCAGTATCGATGCCGATCCCGAGTTCCTGTTTGCGTCCGCGCAGGACGGATTCCATCTGCGCATCGCGTTCGAGGCTCTTCGCCATGCCCGCCATCTGTTCGGACAGTTTGCGGGCGCCGCGGACATCGCCATCGCGCCGCAGTTCCTCGCGATGCTGGCCAAGTTGCCGCCAGCCCTCGACGAAGCGGTCGGCGCGCTTGTCGGGATCTGAGCGAATTTCAGCTTCGAGCCGCATCGCCTGGATGGCGCGCTGCGATCGTCCGCCCGCCGCTTCGGTGGCCAGGGCCGGATTACGGCGATAGGCGCTCTCCATGTCCTTCGCGGCATGGCTGTCGACCTTGCCCATCGCTTCTCGCGCCTTGTCGAGTTCGGCGCGCTGGTGCGGCAGGACCGGCAAGCCCTTGTCCTGCATCTTCCAGATGTCGGCGACCGCGCGGGCATGACGCTCGACCGCGAGCCGCCTGATAGACTCGCGCTCGGTCTGCGCTGTCGCTGCCCGTTCTGTGGTTGGAGCGGGCGGTCTGAAGTCGGCAAAGATGCTGCGCTGATGGTCATGCTTCGTCGAAGGCTCGCGCGATCCTTCCGGCCCAGGCGATGCGCCGCGATCGCCGCCGGCGATGGAGAGGCGCAGGCCGTCGAACATGCCACGCGCTTTCTCGGGCACCTGGCGAACGATCTCGGTGATACGTTCGCGGATTCCGATGTCCCGGCGTTCCGCGAACGCGCGAACCGGATCACGCTTCGCATAGCCGCTCGCCATATCCTTGGCGCGCTCGCGGGACAGGGTGCGGACGAGGCGGGCGTCGTCCTTGAAGTCGTCGCGGCCATAATGGAGCGCCAAGCCGTCGTGGTGGCGCGTCATACCGACATAGGCGCTATGACGGTCCATGCCTGGTGTCGCCAGCACATGCCCCCGGTCCACGCTCACGCCCTGCGCCTTGTGGAAGGTCGCGGCATAGCCATGATCGATATGGGCATAGTGTTTCGTGTCGAACGTCACGGAGCGCCCGTCGTCGGTGCGGACGGTCATGCCTTGCTGATTGACCTGCCCGACTGTTCCCAGCGTGCCGTTCTTCACCTCAAGCCCGCGCTCGTTCCTCAGGAACATGATGCGGTCGCCGCTGGCAAAGGCACGCTCGCCGCGCTCGGTTTTTATGCGAACATCGTCGCCAAGCTCGCCCGCCGCGCGCATCCGGTCGCGCGCTGCTTCATTCAGTTCGTGCACCTCGTCGTTGGTGTGGGTGAGAATGATCCGGCTCTGATCGGGTGCCGCAATGCGCTCGCGGTCCCAACGCTCGATCAGTTCGCCGCGCGCCGCCCCGCGCGTCTCAGCGGCATGGACCAGGCCATGCTCGCGATAGGCCCGGACCGCCTCGCCGGTCCTGCCGGTCGCCAGATGCCGCGTGGCCTCCCGCTGCCAGCTCTCATGCTGGCGTCGAACCTCTGTAATCTCAACGCCACCGTGGCGCTCATGAATCGCGCGGAACGCCGCGCCTGCCTCGATCGCCTGCAACTGCTGCGGGTCGCCGACCAGCACGACCTTGGTGCCGGCATCGGCGGCGTGGGACAGCACGCGCTCCATCTGGCGGGTGCCGACCATGCCCGCCTCGTCGATGACGAGCACGTCGCGTGGGCCAAGCATGTCGCGGCCCTGCGACCAGCCATGTTCCAAACTGGCGATCGTGTGCGACGCGATGCCGGAGCCATTCTCCAAACCCTCCGCCGCGATGCCCGACAACGCCGCCCCGCGCACCTCATACCCCACGCGCTCCCATGCCTCCCGCGCCACGCCCAGCATCGCGCTCTTGCCGGTCCCGGCATAGCCAACGACGAGGCTCAAATCCCGCTCGCCCGTCACATGGTCGAATGCCGCGCGCTGCTCACCGGTAAGCGCAAGCCCGCGCTCCGCTGCACGGGCCAGCGCCGCTTCCCGGTCTCCCTCGCTGACGCGATGCCGCTCGCGCTCCGCCATCAGTTCCGAAGCGCGCTGCAATCGCTGTTCGGTCTCGATCATGTCGCGCGATGTGAACCGGTCCTCGCCGCGTCCATCCTTGCCAAGCTCGATCATGTCGGGCGACGCGCGAACGGCGCTCATCGCCCGGCCAAACTGCTCCTTTCCGTCGGTATGCCGATGCATGAACATCGCGAGGTCACGATTCGTGAAAGTGGCCTGCTGGTGGGTGATCGCGTCGAGCGCCACGCGCGGCTCCGTGATGATGCGTTCGCCGTTCCGCTGCGCAACGGCGCGGTGATCTTCGATGCGCTCGGATTCCAGGCCGCGCTCGCCCATGCGCGAAGCTGCGGGGCCGATCTTGTCTTGCGGTTCAAGGTCGATGCCTTGCGCTTCGAGGCTACGGTGGTCGATGCGCGCGTCTATGTCGAGTTCGGCAAGGCGCGTATTGACATGATCGGCCCACCGCTCGCGCCATTGCTCGACCCGTTCGGTGCGGTTCCAGTCGCGTTCCTTCGCGCCGAACCCATCCGCGCCGACCTCGCGCATGGTCAGCATGACATGCGCGTGCGGCTTCGCCAGCCCATCCGCACCGATATCCCAATGCACATTGAGGTCGGCGATCATGCCGCGTTCGACAAATTCGGCGCGCACGAAATCCTGTGCCAATTCGATGCCCTGTTGCTGGTTCATTTCGCGCGGGATGGCGAACTCGACCTCGCGCGCAAGCTGCGCGTCTTTGCGCTTCTCGAACGCCTCGACGTCATTCCAGAGGCGCTCGCGGTCGCGCCACTGTTCGGGCGCGCCTTCGGGCAGGAGGATTTCCGAATGGACGACGCCTGATTTGTTCGTGAAGTCGTGGTGACGATCGAGCCGCTCGTCGTGCAGGCGTTCGCCCGCGCGATAGGCGGCGGCGGCAACGGCGCTGCGACCAGCGGCGCGACTGATGACTTTGACCGAGAAATGATAAATTGCCAAAACGGCAATCCATCTACACTTCAAGCAGCACGTCGGCACGACGTATAAGCGCGCCCTCACACGGAAAAATCCGCGGAGGGACTAGGCAGTGCCAAGCTGTCCCGACGACCTTGCTGCGCATCGACAGGCGCATCCCTATGATGGGGGCATCCCTATGATGGGGGCATCACACCATCATGGAGATGCGACATGCGCAAACCCCGCGATATCGATTCGGAACTGAAGGCGCTCGAAGCCAAAGCGAAGGCCCTCAAGGAACGCCGCGTTCGCCAGCTTGGCGAACTCGTCATTGCCACCGGCGCCGATGCGCTCGATGCCGAAATGCTGACCGGCGCCTTGCTCGGGGCGGTCGCGACGAAAGACGCAAACGCGAAGGAGGGCTGGCGCAAGGCTGGCGCGAGCTTCTTTCAGCGCAGCGCACGGAAAGCTGCGACGGGACCTAATCGCGACGCAGCGAATAACACGTCGCCTGATGGCAATGCGGCATCGGCTTGAGTTGGCTCCGGCGCGAACGGGCATGCGCGAGTGGCAGGTCAAACGCCGCGAACGCACGCGCCAACTGATCGAACTCGGCGGGCTCGTCGTGAAGGCGGAGCTTGTCGATCTGGCCGACGACGATCGCGCCATGCTCTACGGCGCGTTCCTATGGATGGCCGATAAACTGCGGAGCGAGGATGGCCCGCATGCATTGGCTCTTTGGAAGCGCAAAGGGCAACGGGCGTTTGCCGCTGACGCGTTGCCCGATACCGAAGCGCCTGTCATACGCGCGCGATGACACAAGAACTGACCGACGCCATTCTTCGCGTGGTGGAGCGCGCGCCGCAATGGGTACGCCGCGACCTTGATGCGAAAGATCCTGTTGCCCGCGTCCGCGCCGAGGAAACGCTCGCGGCGATGATTGCCGATACGCTCAATCAACAGGCTGACGGCGAGGCCTGAGAGTTACTTCGCGGCCGCGCGGCGCGTGACGGTCTTCTTGCGCCCACCGCCGCGCCCCTTGGTGCCGAGGCCGATTTCCACCGCGAGCGCGCGGCGCTTCTCCGCGTAGTTCGGAGAGACCATCGGATAATCCTTCGGCAGGTTCCATTTGGCGCGATAGTCTTCGGGCGTCATGCCGTAATGCGTCATCAGGTGACGGCGCAGCATCTTGAGCTTCTTCCCGTCTTCGAGGCAGACGATGTAATCGGGCTTCACCGACGCGCGGATCGATACCGCGGGCTGCTGAGGTTCGGGCACCGGCTCGGCCTTCGTGCTAAGCCCGGAAAGCGCCTCATGCACCGATCGGATCACGAGCGGAATATCCGATATAGCGACGCTGTTGTTGCTCACATGCGCAGCGACGATGTCAGCCGTCAGCGTCACGAGCGTTTCCTGATCTTCCATTTTCATCTCCGTCGATGCTGTTTCAGCGCACAAGGCAATTATCGGTCCGCGACATGCACCGATGTCGCGAGCGCATCAAGCAAATCGCGCGGCAACTTTACGGCATCGCTTCAACGCGCGCCCGATATGCTTTTCGACCGCCTTGGTGCTGAGCCCCAGCTGCTCTGCGATTTGTGCGTATGTTAGACCGCGCAGCCGGTGCATCAGGAAGATGCGCCGGGTCCGGGGCGGCATGGCGAGCAGCGCTTTGCGAAACGCCCGCCGCAGTTCCATCACTTCGGCCTGACGCTCCTGGTCTGGCAGCACCGCGGCGTCGCGCGCTTCATCGAGGGGACAGAGCATGCATTGTTTGCGGTGCCACGTTCGCGCCCGTTCGATGAGCAGATTATGGGCTGTCCGCATCAGATAGGCTTGGGGATGCTCGACCCTCTCATAGGCCCCGCTGCGGAACATCCGCGTGAATGCTTCCTGCACAAGATCGGGCGCGGCCTCGCGGCCGACTTTCCTCCTGAAAAAACGGAACAACCGTTCTTGCTCGGCGCGATAGAAGGCCGCGAAGGCGGCAGTTGAACCGGGCGAGACCGGACCGCTCTCAAATTCGCCGGTGCCGGTGTCGGGCGCGTGCCCGTCGCATGTCCCGGTCACCATTGTGCTGCAACTGCAGCACGGCACAGCGCGAGCGCACGCACCAAATGATAATCGACGGTCGCGACCGTAATGCCGAGCGCTGCTGCGATATCCTTGTAGCTCATGCGCCTCACGCGGCGCATCAGGAACACGCGCCGGGTTTTGGGTGGCATGGCGCGCACCGTTCGCCGGTAGAGGTGGGACAGGTCGGCCGCTTCGATGCGCCATGCCTGATCGGCGCACGACACTGCATCGCGCTCCTCGTCGAGCGAGTAGAACGCCGTGGGCCTCGATCTCTTGCGCCGCGCGATGTCGATCAGCAGATTGCGCGCGATCCGGGTCAGATAGGCCTGAGGGCAGTCGGCACGCTCAAGTGCTCCGCTTCGCAACAGCCGCGCGAAAACCTCCTGCGCGAGATCGGGAGCGGCATCGCGTCCGGCCTTGCGTCGGAAATATCTCAGAACCCGCGGATGCTCGGCCCGATAGAAGGCGTCGAAGGAGGCGGGGGTCGGAACCGGCGCGGTCATGACCGTGCCTCCCGACGTTCGCACTCATGAAGCGGAGCGTCGCGCGAAGCGCGATAAAGGGTGATGCCCGCCTCGATCCGGTCGAGGATGAAGCTGTCGCACTCGGCCTTGGCGATACGGATGTCGGATTTGGAATAGAGTTCGAGATCGACGGCGCAGCGGTCGCCAAGCTCGCGGCGGATTACGTCGCGGGCGCGCTGCCAGCAGCGTTCGTCGGTGAACAGTGGATGGTTGACGACGATCCAGAATTCGTAATCGGAAAAGTCGATCGTTCGCCGGTCTTCGTACCAACATCGCCGCGCATAGGGGCCGATCAGGATGATCCGTTTGATCTGTCCCGGCTCGGGTGCTTGCACTTGGGTTCGATCGAAGAAGCATCGCAGGATGCGCGTGATCGTCTCGATCTCGCGTTGCTTGCGCCGGATGAGATGGCCGACGCGCGCCATTACGACTTCGCGCGCGTAAACGTCGTTCGTGGGGGTAGCCATTTGCAGCTCGCACAGCGGCGGTCCGCGCGGTCACGCGCGAATATGCAAGCGGTGTTCGCTATGCGCCGCTAGCGCGGTCTACAGCAACTGCCCGACCTCAGGGCCGGACCTGAATGATGCTGGCAGGATGATCCTCGGGATGGCCGCCAGTCACTCCATCCCATAGGTCGGATCATGCCAGAATCCGAGAGTCTCGACAAGTCGAGTAGCGGCTAGTCCGTCAGCTGCTGCGCCCAGGATTGTTGTGGAAGCCCGCGTCACCGATCATTTACCAACGCAGAGCTATATCGGCGGTATGAAGCAGCGTCGGTACAATCGATATCATGGGCCGCGTCGCTATGCCGCGGCAAGATCCCGGCGCAGCCGACGTCCATCGTCGGTCGGTGGCTATGTCGTTGCCGCCCTCCTCATCGGCGTCACCGCTGGGACAGCATGGTCGGTTACCACCCCCGAAGGGCAACAAGCGTTCATGGCCAACGCTAGGGATGTTGCCGTCTCAACGGGCGTCATGCGCGAGCGCGCGCCAGAGACGGGCGATTATTGGCGCGGCTGCGATGATGCGCGCGCGGCAGGGACGGCGCCGATCTATCGCGGGGAGCCGGGCTATCGTGACGGCATGGACGGTGACAATGATGGAATCGCCTGCGAGCCCTATCGTTGAGCTATGACTGAAATCGACCGATTGCGGACACGTTCTAATTGCCATATGTCTTCGAGAACGACGATGGGGTGATCTCAAGAGTGACTTGGCTAAAACGATACCACGATCGACTCATAACTGAGATGGAGCGCGACCCGCCGTGGAGTGGCTACGGTAAACTGGAATGTCTATGGCCGATTTTTTTGGGCGGAGGCATCATGTTTGCGTTCGAATATGCAACCGGGCTCACTGTCCATGACACGATTTGGGTTGTGCCATTTTTGCTGCCCGGTGTGGTCTGGTATCTCTACCTCACGAAACGCTTCGTGCTCACGCTCGCCCGGCAGTTGCGATCGCGAGCCTAAGTTGCCTCGTCAGCTTTCCACTTCATATTGGTCATGGGTGGCTGACCTGGGTGCAAGGACCGGAAACGACCGTTGTCAGACGCTAAACGGGGCCTGTTCTCTTGGTGAAGGCGGACGTATAGTCCGGTTATGACGAGGCTTTGAAAGATATTGCGTGCCTTACGAATATCTCGATCACACCGCCCCTGTGGGTGGACGCATCCATTTCCGGCATAGGGGTGATGACGATGATCCTCAAACGTATGTCACGCCAGCCGCATTGGCAAAAAGGGGCTTAGCTTTTGCGTATTTGGATGCAGCCAAGGTCAATGAAACTGAGGCCCTGAACTCATTAGGCCAGCAACTCGTGACCGATCATCCACCCTACACCCCTAATCCTCCCGTAGGCATGAAAGGGTGGTATCGTTTCATGGATGACTTAGAAACCCTTGCCGAGCGTGAAGCAGGAATGGTCATTATTGTCGATAACGCTGCTGACCTGTTTGCTACAGCCGGATCATGGGTGTTCGAGCTAATTACCATTTGGGTACTACAACTGCCCGGATGGCAGCGGCGTAAATTGCCTTGCCATTTGGCGTTCCAAATGGAGGCCGACCCTCACGTCAAAGCGATCTACGGCGTTCAGTAAGAGCGCACTCGTCCGAAAGCCGACATTCCCCTTCCCACCCCCTTTCGGGCGTTTGCTGCCGATCTGGACCGAATGGCAGCCACCGACCGGAAGCCGCCATTTGGGATTTCAAGGCTTGCCGAAAAGCAGCCATTTATTCGATAGGATAGCCATGAATTGGATTTCAACCTCTTTCGCCGCGGTAATCGCAATCCTGCCGCTTGCTGCCAACGTAAGTACGCCGCTACCTTGGGTTGTCGATTTCTCGCAATGCACCGGAGCCGAAGCAACTAAGCAATTGTCTCGCACGAACAAGCCTTTGTCCAATTCGGCGGCTGGAGTAATGGCTGACGAAATATTCGAGGCTTGCTCTTGGACGATGCCCCCAGAAATGACACCTCATCAACGGAAAAGTTGGTTCAAATCCATGCGAAAGGATGAAGTGAAGCGCCTTCGCTATCACTCCCGCCAAAAGGAAAACGGCTAGTTTT
>NZ_DASWTD010000481.1:0-13187 GCF_036402335.1 Sphingopyxis sp.
CTGAGCAGCACGACCTCGGCATTGCTCTTCGACCGCGCGAGCGCCTCGAGCATCCAGCGGCCGATGAAGCCCGTGCCGCCGGTCATGAAGATGCGCGCGCCATCGAGGCCGTCCCAATAGGGTGCGAGCTGGCCATCGATCGCGGCGAGGTCTTCATCGAGGATCATGCCGGCACCAACCCGAGCGACGGACGCTCCACCCGGTGCGCGCGCGCGACGCGAACGATGCTGTCGAGCGACAGTGCCCAGACGATCAGGACGACCAGTCCCGGCCGGACGAAATGCCCGGCGGTCAGGCCGAAGCTCGCGGTGACCGTGCGATCGCCGAGCCAGCTGTTGCTGGTGACGTCGAGCACGGTCGCAAGCGGCCAGTCGCCGACAAGGCAGAGGAGATAGGCGGCGACGATCGCTAGGATCGGCCCCGCGCCCTTCCATGTCTCCATCAGGACAAGGAACAGCAGGAACAATTGCGTGTAGCCGCCGGGAGATTGCGTCACGAGATAGACGCCGAGCAGGATCGCCGACACGCGGTGGAGCGGCAGCGCCTTCGGCTGGAGCCATGCCGCGGCGAGCGCGGCGAGCGCGACGAGCTGTGTCGAGCGGATCACGATCGGCACCAGATATTCGATCGTCTCGACGAGCCGCGACGGCACGAATTGCAGCAGCGGTATGTCGAGCGTGCGGAACATCATGAACGGCGCGTAGCTGGTCGAATAATTGACTTCATTCCACACCTGCGCGCCCTGGAAGACGACCCAGTTGGCGGTGTTCGACGCCAGCTCCATCGGCGTGCCCGACCCGATCAGCGCGAGCGTGACGAGATAGAGCGCGACCGTCGCGATCCCGGCTGCCTCAAGCGGGCGCCAGTCGCGCTTCACCGCATGCGCGAGCATCGGGAGTACCAGATAGGGCTTGAAATTGATCGTGACCGCGGCGGCGAACCAGCGCCACGGCTTCGACGCAGTCACGGGGCCGTGCGCGATCATGAAGAAGGCGAAGGCGACGAGGATCAGGTTGCCGCGTTCGACCGTGAACAGCATCGGCAGGCCGAGCGCGATCGCGATCGTCCGCATCGGCGCGGTGCGGCGGTCGAGGCGGCGGAAACATATCCATGCGAGCACGACATCGACCACGTAGAAAGCATGGATCGTCGAACGCGCCAGCCAGTCGCAATCGCGCGCGTAAAAGGGCGACTGGAGATAGCAGCCCGGCAGGCTGGTCGCGTCGAGGAAGACGAAGGAAAGCGGCGGATAGATGCTCCGCCACACGTCGTAGATGCCGCGATTATTGGCCCAATAGGCGGTGTTGAACCAGTCCATGTATGTGTCGTTGGTGTCGAACACGAAGGGCTGCGGCAAGTAACCGAACTCAAGGAAAAAGCGCAGCGTCCAGCCAAGGCTCGCGGCCACGCCGAGCGCGAGCAGGATTTCCGCGGCGAGCGGCAACAGGCGGGCGCGCGGCGCGGTCACGGGCGGCGGATGAGCGTACGCGCGGCGGGCTGCTTGCGCGCCGCGGGAAAATTGATCCGTTCCTGCTCGATCACCAGCGGCACGCCGCGGCTACGCTCGGCGAGCATGCGGACCTGCTCGCCGAGCAGGCCGAGAAAGAGCAGCAAGACCGCGAAGGTCGCGAAGCCGAGCGCCAGACCGAGCAGCACCCAGAAGGGCCCATCCAGCACCAGCGCAACCGGGGCGGCAAGCAGCAAAGCAAGCGCGACGACGCCGACGTAAAGCGAGAGGTACAGGGGTAGCCGCAGCAGCGATTTTGCCGATCCCGCGAGCCCCGACAACGCGAAGGAGGCGAGCGCTGCGACGCCGTTCTTGCTCTCGCCCGCCGCGCGTTCGGGCCGGTCGAAGGGGACGAGTACCAGCCGGAACCCGCTTTCGACGACCATGCCGCGGAAGAAGGGCTCGGGCTCGTTCCAGGCGGCGAGCGTGTCGATCACCTCGCGGTCGAACAGGCCGAAACCGGTCGCGCCCGGGATCACCGGATAATCGCCGAACCGCCGCAGGAACCCGTAGCCGAGCCAACGCACCAGGCGCAGAAGGGGCGACGCGCGCTCCGACCGCCGCTGTCCGAGCACGACCTGCGCGCCGATGCGCCATTTGCGCATGAATTCGCCGATCAAGGCGGGCGGGTCCTGGAAATCGGCGCACATGCCGACCACCGCACGGCCCTCGGCCTGGTAGAGGCCATAGGTCGGCGAGCGCATCTGGCCGTAGTTGCGGTTGTTGAAGATCACGCGGATGCGCGGGTCGGACTCGCAAAGGTTGCGCATGATCGAGCGTGTGCCGTCGGTCGAGCCATTGTCGATCAGGATGATCTCGTGGCTTTCGGCATGGCTTTCGGCCGCCGCCGTGACCGCTGCACAGATTGCCGCGACATTCTGCGCCTCGTTGAAGCAGGGAATGACGACGGACAGTTCGGGGATGCCATCGTCCGCGGTCACGCTGTCGGATCCCTGCCGCGCGCCGGGAACAGCCGGATGCCGGTCGCCGGTGCATAGATTTCGGTGAACAGCGCCGCGAGAATCACGAGCACGAGCAGCGCGGCCGCGGCGATATTATATTTGCGGTCGGCATCGAGGCGCGCCGCTTCGAGGACCTGCACATTCGATGCGGTTTCGCCGGCCAGCGTTTCGACCGCCACTTCCTCCGACGAGCGCGCGTAGACATCGTACAGCGCCTGCGCGAAACGGTAATCGCGATAGCGGTCGAGATATTCGCCCGACACTTCGCTGAGGCCGGCGACATTCGGGCCGGCGGGCCCGGTACCCGCCTCGGCGCTGCGCGCGACCTGCGCGCGGAGCGCGGCGACCTCGGACTGGACCGCCATCAATTGCGGATTTTCGGGCCCCTGGAATTTCTGCAAGGTCTGGAGCTCGACCTGCTTCGCCTGCAACCGCGCCTCGAGCCCCGCGCGTACCGACAGCGCGGCGCCGAGTTCGGCCTGCGGTTCGGCAAGCCGGTTGCGGCGCCGGAAATCGTTCAGCGCGGTCTCGGTGGTCGCGACGCGCTCGGCGGCTTCCTTAAAACGCTCGGCCACGACCGCGCGCTTGCGCTCGACGCGGTCCTTGCCGAGCGCGACGATGCGGTCGCTGATCGCACCGACATAGGCGCGCGTCAGCGCTTCGGCCTCGTCCGCGTCATGGGTGCGGACCTCGACCTCGATGATTCCGCCGGTCAGCGAATGGACGTCGACCTTTTTCGCCAGCGCGACCCGTGCCCGGGTCGCCGACGCATAGCCGCCCTGCCCGACGAGCTTCAGCTTGCGGATCACCGCATCGCTTACCTCGCTGCTGCGACCGACCGCGAGATACATGTCGGTCTGCTGCTTCGCACCGCCAAACAGCGACGCAAAGCCCTGCAGCTGCCCGCCCAGCGCATTCATCATCGAACCGAGGCCGATGCTGTTATTATCCTGCGGCAGCACTTTCGCGCGCGCGACATAGGGCTGCGGAAAGATGGTCAGCAATGCGAGGATCAGGGCGGCCAGCGCATAGGTGCGGCGGCGCAGGCGCGGTTCGGCAACGAACGCCGCGGCGCGCTGCCGGAGGGTGTCGGCCCGACTCATTTCGAGATCGCCGCGATCGACGCGGCGCCCACCAGCCCGCTGAACAAGGTGCCGGTGATGTCGCGCAGCCGTGCCCAGAACTCGCCGCGGTCGGCATCGATCGGCACATAGACGAGGTCGCCGGGGAGCGCCAGCGCACGAAGCGCCCGCTTGCCGCCCGCGAGCACCGTGCCGTTAGCGCGCACGACGAATATCTCGCCCTTGTCGCCGATCTTCTGGATCCCGCCCGCCGATTTGACGAAATCTTCGACCGTCGCACCGCCCCGATAAGCGAAGGAGGCGGGGCTCGGCACCGCGCCGAACACGCCGACCGTCACCGGCCGCGCCGGGACATGCACGATATCGTTGTTTTCGAGGATCAGGTCGCCGGGCAGCGTGACCGCGTCGACCGGCAAGTCGAAAACGAGGCGTCCATCGGGTTCGCGGCGGCGGAGCTGATCGACGATATTTTTGATCAGCGCGAGATTGCCGGGCTGGGCAAGCTGGGCACGATTGACCGACGTCACCGGCTGCGCCGCGAGCAGCAGTTCGACGTCGTCGATCGCGCGGTCATAGCTCAGCCGCTGCTGATGCTTGACGCTGTCGCGTGTGATCACGCTGGCATAGGGGAAGGCTTCACGCGTCAACCCGCCCGCCTGGGCGAGGACGTCCGCCATCTGCGTTCCGGGCTGGACATAATAGCGGCCGGGGCGCGCCACCTCGCCGCTCAGCGTCACCAGCACCGGCTGCTGATGCAGCGGCCGCGCGATGCCGACCTGCGACAGGACACGCACGACGTCGCCGCGCCGGGCTTTCGTGGTCCCGGCGTCGGTCGCGGAGACTTCGCGCCAACCCGCGTCGGCACCGCTCATACCGTTCAATACCATCAGCCGGCTGTTGTCGGCGACGCTGTTCACCCCACCTGAATACAGGACCGCGTCGGTCAGCGTTTCGTCGGGGGCGAGTTCGAAGATCGCCGCGCGGTTGACGCTGCCGATCACCGCGACCTCTTCGCCCGCAGGGGCGATATAGATGACGTCGCCGTTCTGGAGCACCGCGTCGCCGCGCTTGTCGCCCTTGAGCAACAGGTCGTAGAGATCGAAATCGGAGATGAGCTGGCCGCCGCGGCGGAGCTGGATCGAGCGGAAGCTGCCGCCCGCCGCCGGACCGCCCGCGGCGAGCACCGCGTTGACCAGCGTCGACAGGCTGCTCGCGGTATAGGAGCCGGGGCGCGCGGCAAAGCCGGTGACATAGACGGTGATGCCATGCTGGCGGCCGATCGCAACCTCAAGGTTGAAGCCGCGATACTGGCGCGACACCTGCCGCTCGATCACGTCATGGAGGTCGCCATAGCGGATACCGCCGACGGCGATCGCGCCGACGCGCGGAACGAAGATGCGCCCCTCGCTGTCGACGACGAGGCGCAACCCCGACGCCTGCACCGACCCGGTGATCCCGAGCAGCAGTTCGTCGCCCGGATTGATGCGATAGTCGGGCGGGATCGCGGTGGTCGGCGGTGCGGTGAAATCGCGCGCGGAGGGGAGCAGAAGCTCGGATCCGAAGCGGCGCAGCGGCTGGCCCGCAAGGGTCGAAACATAAGTTTCGAACTCGCTGGGCGGCGTCGCGATAACGGCCGGTTTTTGCGGAAGGTCCATGCCCGCGCCCTCGGGACGCTGCGGCATGTCGCCGTCGAGGACGACGGGGGCAATCGCGGGGACATCGACCGGCGGAACCGCAATCTGCTCGGCCGCGCGGCGCTGCGCTATGTCACCGCGTCCGCTACCGCCCTGACCCGCGCCGGCATCGACCGGCGATGCCAGTTGCGCCGCCGACGGCACGCCGAACTGCAAGGAGGCCGCCAGCAATCCCGCTGCCAGCAGCGCCAAACCCCTGATCATCAAAAACTGTCCTCCAGATCGAGCAGGCCTGCGGCCGGGTCGAGAATCAAGTCGGCCGCCATGCCCCACAGCTCGGCATCGGCCGCCGCAAGCACGCCCTTGCCGGACGCGCCGATGCGATAGGGCGCACCATCCCAATGGGTGATCTTGCCGCCCGCCTCGGTCAGGAACAGCGCGCCGGCGGCATGGTCCCAAGGCAGGATGCGCTGGAACAGCGCGACATCGTCCTGTCCCAGCACCAGCCGGACATAGCTTTCGGCGGCGCAGCGCGGCACGGGCTGCACGTCGAGCGTGCGCGCGGCGAAATCGTGCAGCGCGGCGCGCCGTTCGGGCGGCAGGAAATGCGAACCGAGCGCGGCGCGCGGTGGCGAACGCCGCACGTTACGCGACGGCACCGGCTGGCCTTCACAGGTCGCGCCTTCGCCGCGTCGCGCGTGACAGAGGCGGCCGCTCAGCGGATCGAGAATCCAGCTTTCGACGGGCTCTCCATCCTCAACCAGCGCAATCATCATGCCAAAGGGAAAGCGCCCCGCAGCAAAGTTGGCGGTGCCGTCGAGCGGGTCGATCAGCCAGACTTGGCCTTCGCCGACGCGCGACAGGAGGGCGGGATCGCGGCTCACCGCTTCCTCCCCCACAATGCGCGCACCAATACCCAGCGCGGCGAGGCCGTCGTAAAGCCGTTCCTCGGCCTCGCGATCGACGATCGTCACGACCTCGCCGGGGCTTTTTTCGGCGATTTCACCAGGCGCGAGCGAGCGGAAGCGCGGCATCACCACGCTGGCCGCGACATCGCGCATCAGCATCGAAACCTTTTCACCAACCATGGCGCGATTACGCGGCGACGCGCGCCAGATGCCCGCGCTTCGCGACCGCACTCCGCTCCTCGATCATGCGGATGCGCGCCAGATCCTCGTCGGCGATGCTGCGATAATAGTCGCGCTTGTTCTTCAGCCAGTCGAGTTCGAACGCCACTGCGTTAGCGATCCCCGCCTCGAAATCTTTGCTTTCAACGGCGGCACCGTCGAAAACGACCTTGCGCGTTTCGAAGCGATCGAGCCGCACAGTGCGGATCTCGCGCAGCGCCGGTGCAGCCTCGACCGCGACCGAACCGCCGACGACGAGTTCGAGATCCCGCTCGGCGCAGGCCTCGGCTACGCGAAGGACGGCGTCGGTAATCGCGCGATCGTTGATCGCACCGCGCGGCAAGCCGCGCGACAAGGTGAAATCGACACGGCCAAAAACGATGCCATCGACCTCGCCCGCGGCGAGCGGGAGCATCGCATCGAGATTGGCAAGCGTCGTTTCGGTTTCGAGGTTGAACAGCATCTGCGTGCCGTCGCGCTCCGCGCCATAAACCTTGCTGCTCGCATCGACGAACTTGGAGAGCGCATAGGGCGTCTCGACCATCGGCGCGATGATATAGTCGGTGCCATAGAGTTTCGACGCATGGAGGTCGGAAACCGCCTCGCACCCGCCGATCTTCAGCGCGAATTTGAGGTCGGCGCGCCAGGTCAGTTCGAGCAGGCGAAGCAGCTCGTCGGGACGCGTGCCTTCGGCCTCGAACTCGGCCTTGATGGCAACCACGCCATATTGGTCGCGACCCTTTTTGAGCATGTCGAGCATGCGACGTTCCGTGGAATTCATCTTCCGTCTCCTTCGATGCAGAAAGGCTAGTGCTATGGTCAGAGACGAAGGGAGACGCCCGGTTCCGCAAGGATTTCCGCGAAACTATTTTTTTGCGGGCCGTACCAAGGGCGCGCCGAAGGGGCTCCGTCTTATTAGCGCATGCCCGTACGCTCCGCCTTTTATCCGTTGCTTGCGCTAAGCTGTGCCTGCGTAACCGGCATCGGCCAGGCGGCGGCGCAGTCCACCCTTCCAGGCGGCGACAGCGAGGCCTTTCGAAAGCGGATGACCGATTGGTCGGCGCCCGAACCCGAACCGGTATTTGTCCCGCCGCGGGAGGTCGCCCCCCGGACGACGATGCCGCGGCTGTCGTCGCCTTATGGCTATCGCGCCGATCCCGTCCACGGCGTGGGACGGATGCACTATGGTCTCGACATCCCGGGACCGCTCGGCACGCCCATTCTGGCGTCGAGTGACGGCCTTGTCGCCTTTGCGGGGCTTGCCGGCAGCTATGGCCAGATGGTCGAGATCGACCATGGCGGCGGCCTCAGCACCCGCTATGCCCATCTGTCGCGCCTGCTTGTCCGGCCGGGCGAGCGCGTCGGCCAGCATGAAGCCATTGCGCTGATGGGATCGACCGGGCGTTCGACGGGCAGCCACCTGCATTTTGAAGTGCGCGTCCATGGCCGGGCGACCGACCCCGCCCCGCTCCTCGGCCCGCCCTCGACCTCGCCCATGGTTCGCGTGGCGGCTTTCGATCCCGCGCCGCATGTCTCGGATTTTGCCCGCCGCCGCGCGCCTGCGTCCGACGACCGCCTCGAAGGAGCGCGTTAGGATGGAACCGCAAGCCGGAACCAGCGGACTGCACGCGACGCTCCTCAACGAGCGCGGCAGGCTGCTGCGCTTCCTCGCCGCGCGCGGCGCGACACATGACGCCGAGGATGTGCTGCACGATTTGTGGCAGAAGATAGCCGCAGGGCCCGAGCGACCGGTGGCCGATCCCGTGTCCTATCTCTTTCGCGCTGCCGAAAATCATATGCGCGATATCCGCCGCGCAACAATCAGCCGCGAGAAGCGGCAGTTCGACTGGCAGGGCCTTGGCGATGCGCCCGAAGACGAACCCGCCGGCGAACGCATTCTGATCGCGCGCGAGCAATTGCAGCACGTGCAGGCGGCGCTCGCGTCGCTGGGATCGCGGGTCGATCATGTCTTCCGCCGCTATCGCCTCGACGGCGTCGGACAGGCCGAAATTGCGAGCGAGCTCGGCATGAGCCTGAGCTCGGTCGAAAAGGACCTGCAAAAGGCGTATCGAACGCTCGCCGAATTGCGGATAAAATTGAATACGGAATAGGCGTTCGGGTTTCGTCATGCCATAGGACCCTGCATAACAGGGGAAGGGCATGACGACGCATCAATCCGAACTCAATGAAGCCGCCCGGCTATGGGCGATGCGCGTCGCCGACCCCGCGTTCGACGACTGGGACGAGCTGACGCGGTGGCTGGAAATCAGCCCCGCGCACCTCGCCGCCTATGAAGCTGCCGTCGAGAGCGACGAGTGGGCCGCTGCCATGCTGGCGGAGGAAGACACGGCGAAGGAAAATCCCCGCCAGCGCCGGCCCTGATAAAGCGCCGGCGCCGCCCCGATCATTTCCCCTGCGCAGCGAGGATGCGCAGGATGTTGCCGCTCCACATCTTTTCGATATCAGTGTCCGAGTAACCCGCGGCTTTCAGACGTTCGGTGACCTTGGGCAGCGCCGAGATATCCTCGAAACCGGGCAGCCCGCCGCCACCGTCCCAGTCGGCGCCGAAACAGATATGGTCGACACCGCCGACTTCGATCGCGCGCAGCACCATCTTCATATAGGCATCGAAATCGGCCGCCCAGAGCTTCTCGGTCTTGTCGAGCTCGCGCCATTTGCGGTTGAGGTCGGCCTGATCGGCGGCTGCCATTCCTCCGATATGCTCATATTTGCCGAACAGTTCGGCGCGCGCGGGCGACATGTTCATCTCCGACATGAAGATCGTCGAGATGCACATCGCACCGCCCTTCGCGGCGAGCGCCTTCAGCCGTCCCTCGTCGAGATTGCGCGGGTGGTCGAACGCCGAGCGCAGGCTCGAGTGCGAGAGCAGGATCGGATATTTCGACAGCGCAAGAATCTGGTCGAACGCCGCATCGGATGAATGGCTCGCGTCGATCACGATGCCGAGGCGGTTCATCTCGGCCACCCACTGCTTGCCGAGCGGGCTCAAGCCCTTCCAGCGCCCTTCGCCCGTTGCGCTGTCGGCGAACTGGTTGTCCTTCGAGTGCACCGGCCCGGCAAGGCGCAGGCCCTTCTTGTAGAATTCCTGGAGCAGCGACACGTCTTCACCCAGCGGATAGCTGTTCTCCATCGACTTGAAGGCAATGAGCTTGCCTTCCTTGTTCAACCGCACCGCGTCTGCCGCGGTCAGCGCGGGCGCAATCGTGCCCGCATTCGCCGCGATGGTCCTATCGATCAGGTCCGAGCGCTTGCGCGCGAAAGCGAGCGCATCGGCATAGCCCTTCGTCGTCAGCGGCCCCTGGTCGGTGTAGATGGCGAAGAAGCCACCATCGAGATTGCCGTCCTTCATCCGCGGGATGTCGAGCTGCGCCATGTCTTCGGCGAGCGCGTGGCGGTCGGCGAAGCTCCAGCCGGCACGTTCGAAATGGAGCGGCGTGTCGAGATGGGTGTCGAGGACGAGCATCCGGCTGTGCAGTGGTGCCTCCGCTTCTTTCGGCTTGTCTCCCCCTGTCGAACAGGCCGTGAGCGCGGTGGCAGTCAGCAATATGGCGAAACGCTTCACTTCTTGTCCTCCACGGGTTTCAGGTCGAGATCATGATAGTCCCAGCTGAAGTCGGCAATCTTGCTCACCGCCTTCAGCGTCACGCCGGTGATCTTGCCCTCGGCATCGAGCGCGAAGGTCACATAGGCGGGCTCGATCGCCGGATCGTCGAAATCGGTGACGAAGCTGTCATATTGCCAATGTTTGAGCCGCCCCGCCATCTGGGGTGTCGAGGTGAAATCGATCGTCAGGCCGGTCGGTGCCTGCCCGATCACGATGTCACCATACCAGGGATCGCGGTAGCGGCCCGCATAGCGCGCCAGTTCGAGCGAGGGACCGCTCTTTGCCGGCGACGCCTTTGCCTGTTTCAGATATTCGACGCCGCCCGCGAGCCGCGACTGATACCAATCCTCCCATTTCTGGATCCAGCCATAGTCGGGCTGGTCCAGATAATGATCGAGCAGATCGTAGGTGAGCCCGAGCAGCATGCCGCTGTCCTCGCTGTTCATCATGATCGCGAAGCCGACATTCCTGTCGGGGATCATCACGACACGCGTGATCGAACCGAACACCCCGCCGCCGTGCTGGATGATGCGGTGGCCGCGATAATCCTGCACCTGCCAGCCGAGCGCATAGGCCTGCTGCGTCGGCTGCGCGGGCTTGAGCTGGTCGGGCAGCGGGCTGATCGGCATTGGGGTGACGGGCGCCCACATTTCGGCAGCCTGTTCCTCGCTGAACAGGCGTTTGCCGTTTGGCAGCGCGCCATGCGCAAGCTGGATCTTGAGCCACGCCGCCATATCATCGGCGCTGAGTGCAAGGCCGCCCGCGGGTGCGCCGTTGCGGCCGAGTTCGTCGCGTTCGTTGAGCGCCGCCTGCGGGCCGAGGCCGCGCAGCGCGCCCGACAGCCGCGCGTGCGGCCACGACCGGTTGGGGATACGGAAGCGGTCTTCGCTGTCGCTTGTCGCATTCTTCATCCCGCCCGCACGCAGCACGCGCGCGCGGATGAAATCCTCCCACGTCTGCCCGGTGACTTCCTCGATCAACTGGCCGGCAACGGCATAGAGGATATTGTCATAGGCATAAGCCGAGCGGAAACTCGTCTTGGGCTTCAGGAACGCGACGCGTTCGGCGGTCTGCTTGCGCGTGAGGTGCGTGCGCGGCACGAACATCAGATCGCCCTGCCCGAGCCCGAGCCCGCTGCGATGGACGAGCAGGTCGCGGATCGTGATTTCGCGCGTGACCCACGCGTCATACATGCGGAACCAGGGCATATGCTTGATGACGGGATCGTCCCACGCGATCTTGCCCTCGTCGACGAGGATCGCAAGCGCGGCGGCAGTCATCGCCTTGCCGGTCGAGCCGGTCTGGAAGATCGTCTGCTCGTCGACCGGTGCGCTCTCGCCGATCTTGCGCACGCCCCAGCCGCGAGAGAGCGTCGTCTTGCCGTCCTCGACGATCGCGATCGACACGCCCGCCGCGCCGACCTTCTTGCGCAGCACCTCGACGCTTTCGCCGATATCAGCGGGCGGTTCGGCCCATGCGGGCACGGCGGCCGACAGCATCAGCGACAGGGCAAGCAGGCGTTTCATGGCAAGGCCTCCATATGGGGAGCGGTGGACGGACGCAGCAGGCGCCACGTCCCGATGGTGACGAGCGGCAGGACGAACACCGCGAGGAACAGCCAGGCGAGGAAGCGGTATCCGCTCGCGATGAGGTCGACGAGGCCGATCTCGCCCGCGACGAACATGCAGCCGGTGAGAATCACCGCGCCGATGATCGCGCGCGCGCCGGTCGAGAGCGGCGGCCGGCCGCGGCTCTCGATCGCGCCCGAGATACGCTCGTTGATCGCATGCACCGACCCCGCGCCGCTTTCGAGCAATGCGGCGAAGATCATCACCTGAAACAGGATGTGGAAACCCGGCACCGTCATCTGGCGGAGCAGGAAGTCCGAGGGCAAGGTCTCGTCGCCGATCGCGGGATAGAAGGCCATCATCGCGACGAAGAAGAGGATCGCGGGCAGCATCGACAGGGGCCCCGCGATCAGTCCGGCGACGACGGCGTCGCGCTGGTGCCTGAGGTGCCGCAGCACGGGCAGGATCACCACCGCACCGACGATATTATAGCTGGCATAGGTGAGCCCGCCCGCCATCCAGTTGCCCGACGGCGGGGGCGCGTTCGCGAAGCCCTGCCCGATCAGCCCGCCAAAGCTGGCGAGCGCGAGAACGAGAAAGAGGCCGTAGACGGCGTAGAGCAGGATCGAGACATATTTGAACATCTGCTCGACCACGCCGGTGCCCCATGCGGTGACCGCGACGATCGATACGGCGAGCAGCAGCACGCCGGCAAGTTCGGGCCAGCCGAAGGTTGCCGCACCGATCGCGCCCGCCGCGGCGCCGAACACCGCAAGGATCAGGACGACGAAGATGATATAGGCGATCTCGAACGCGATCCAGGCGGGGCCAAGAAGCCCCTTGAAAAAGCTGCGATAATCATAGGCGCCGAGTTTGAGCGCGAGCGCAAAGGTCAGCGCCGCGACGACGCTCCAGATCAGCGTCGCGAGCAGCATCGCGGACAGCCCGCCCCATGGCCCCGACGGCACGAAATATTCGGCCAGTTCGCGCCCGGTGGCATAGCCGCCGCCGATGATCACGGCCTTCAGCGCAAAACCGGGCAGCAGGTAGCGCTGGAACCAGCTCGACCCGCTGCCCGTCTCGCCCACACTCACGCGAGAATGCTTTCGACGAGCGCGTCGAACGGAGCGCCGCCGCGGATTGGATCGGCGACGGGAAGGCCGAGGCGATCGCGTTCGGCCGCCATCAGCGCCTCGGCCGCGTCGGCGTCAAAACTCGACGTGTTGAAGCTCACCCCGCCGCAGCGGATCGCGGGATTGGTCCGGCTGCCGAGGCGGATCGTCATGTCGATGACCTCCTCCAAAGATGGCAAGGCAAAGCTTTCCATGCCGAGGATCACGCTGCGCGTCGGATCATGGCACACGACAAACACATCGGGCTGGCTGCCATGGAGCAGGCCGAGCGACACCGGCGCATAGGCCGGGTTGAAGATCGACCCCTGCCCTTCGATCACGTCCCAATGCGTGTCCGGCGCGTCGGGGCTCAGCATCTCCGCCGCCCCCGCCTCGAAATCCGACACCACCGCGTCCATCGGCATGCCGCCGCCCGCGATCATGATGCCCGTCTGGCCGGTCGCACGAAAATCGGCTTCGAGGCCGCGCGCCACGAAGGCACGATGTAGCGCCAGCGCTGTATATTTCTTGCCGAGCGCACAGTCGGTGCCGACGGTCAGCAGCCGCTTG
>NZ_DASWTD010000482.1:0-9595 GCF_036402335.1 Sphingopyxis sp.
CTTCAACCCGCCCCGAAAGGAAGATCTGATGAAAGCCACTTTCTCCATGCGCGCCGCATTCATGCTACTAGTCACGCCGATCGCAGCGAGCGCTCTTGCTCAAGGCAGCAGGCCGGCTGCATCGGCTGTAAAATCCGGCAGCGGATCGGGGACGATCACTGCCGTCGACGCGAAAGGTGGAACCGTAACCATCAAGCACGGCCCGATCCCGACGATCGGCTGGCCCGCAATGACGATGACCTTCCGGGCATCCCCCCCGACCCTGCTCAAGGGACTGCGGTCGGGGCAGCGGGTCGCATTCACCGCCAAGGCGAAGGGTATGACGGCAGAAGTTACGGCGATCAGCCCGCATTGACGACGCGTGCCGACCTTCGCGTCAGTGCGCCATCGCCAGCACGGGCGGCGCAGCGATCATCCACAGCGCCATCGCGACCATCATCAGGTTTTCGGTGAGCGAGATGAAGCCGAGCGGCACGTTGCTGTCCCCGCCCACGCACGCGCATTTCAGCTCACGCTTGTCGATGTAGACGGCCTTGAACACCGACACCGCGCCGATCGTACCGATAACGAGCGCGACGGGCACCGACAGCCAGGTCAACGCGCCGGCTGCCATCAGGACGCCCGCCGCTCCTTCCGCGTAGGGATAGACATAGGAATAGGGCACCCAGCGCTTCGCGAGCAGATCGTAGTTGAGGAACATGCTCGAGAAGCTCTCGACGTTCTGGAGCTTGAGCATCGCCAGAGCGCACATCGAGAACGCGATGAACCATTCACCCGCCCGCACCGTGAAGGGCGTGCCGAGTACCGCATAGCTGGCGGCGAGCGCCATCAGCGCCGTCATCGCGAACACGGCAATCACCGGGCGATAGGTGACGGCCTTGGGGTCGCGGACCATCTTGCCGAAGAAGCGGCGCAGATCGTCATAGCCGCCGACCCGCTCCCCGGCGATAAAGATCTGCGGGGTCGTCTTGACGCCGTGCTTCGCCTTGAAAGCGTCGGTTTCTTCCCGCGTCATCAGCCAATGGTCATCGACCGCATAGCCTTCCCGGCGCAGAAGATCCTTCGCCTTCAGCCCGAAAGGGCAGGTATGTTCCGGCATCACCATCCGGTAGATCGTCGCCTGTTTGGCGGGGGCGCTCGCCATGCCGCTTCTCCAATATCCTCGCCCCGCCTATATAGGGTCCGTACCATAGTACGGAGTCAAGGCATGACCGGCATGACGATCGCGGCGCTCGCGCGCGAGGGCGGCGTCGGCGTCGAAACGGTGCGCTACTATCAGCGTCGCGGTTTGCTGGACGAGCCAGACCGGCCGACCGGGGCTGGCGCCGGAGGCGGCATCCGGCGCTACGGCACCGATGACGCCCGCCGCCTTCGCTTCATCCGCTCGGCGCAGGCAGCCGGTTTCACGCTCGAGCAGATCGGTGAGCTTCTGGCGCTGGATGCGACCGACGATCGCGCGCGTGCGCGCCAGCTCGCCCATGAGCAGATGGCGGCGCTGGATGCGAAGATCGCCGAGCTTGAACAGGCGCGTGCTTCGCTGCGTCGGCTTGCCAGCGAGTGCGGCTCGGGATCGGCAGGGCCGTGCCCAATCCTGACAGCGTTCGATTCACCGACTGAGTGATCTTTGATTAGCTCCCAGGCGGTCAGCAGGAGATTTCGGATCAGGCAAATAGATCGCCGATCGCACGCATACGGAAGGCGTTGATCCACCGACGTCGGCGATGCTCGCTGGCGTCGTGGCGCATGTGGCACCGCTGGCAGAGTGCAGCGAGGTTGCGTGGTCGGTTATCGCTCGGATCATGGTTCAGATGCGCGCTAGCAAGAACCACGCGCGTGATCCGCACTTGTGAAGGTGGATCAATGCCGACGAAGCCAGGTTGCGCGCATAAGAGGGCGTCGGGCGGCGGCAGGCGGCGAACGCACCTGCCCTGCCCGTTGCGCCACCTGCTTATGTCCTCATCCCACCAAACACCATCGCCCAGATGCAGCACATGACGACCATGCGGGCGCTGACAATGTTCGCAGCGTCCTTTGGCGCGGCCAAACCGGATGAAGGCAGATAGTTCACGCCAGTCAATCGGGTAGAGCCAGCGATGTTCACGCGCGATTGGCATAACAATTCTATGATTCAGTATCGTGGAGAACGAAAGCAGAAAACAGCAGTGACTCAACTTATCCATTACGGCTAGGTCACTAAGCGATTAGCTGACTTGGCTACTCAAGGAATGGTGTCAAAACCGTTCGTGGCTGTTGAAAATCTCGCGTTCGAATTGATGTTGCGCGATTAGGGCACTGAGCGCTCTTTCAGGCCCCATTCGGCGGGCGTGTGTTAAAAACCTATCGAACGATCCCGATTTGATGCGCCGGCCCGCCGGGGGGATGGCCGGGCCGGCGCCTGCAGCTGGCTTAGCGACGGGGGAGCTTTGCCAGGGCAGCCTTGTAAGCCGCGTAATGCGTGCCTTCGTCGACCGCGATCTGGCGGAACATCTGCGCCACCTTCTTGTCGCCGGCCGCTTCCGCCTCCTTGGCGAAATTCACGTACATCGTGACATTCTCGTAGTGCTCGCCCTTCATGGCATCTTCGAGGTTCACATTGTTGCTGCTGCCGAGCCGCAGCGCCTGCGCTTCGCGATCGAAGTGCTCGTTGGCCTCGACGTTGGCCGATGCGCGGAAGAGCTTGGCGAGTTCGGGCTTTCCCGCCGCCTGCGCCTGGTCGGCGTACCGCAGATACTTCAGGTTGGCATAAGCCTCCCCGTGCATCGCGGCTTCGAGGTTCGCCCGCGTGCTGGCGGCTAGCGGGCGGGTCGGCGCCGACGGCGCGGCGGTCACGCTGACGGCGAAAATGGTCGCGGCACCGGCGGCAGCGACGATCAGGGACTTCATCATGGTCGATACTCCATTGCCGCCGGAAGTGCGGCTGCCCCGCTATCGACCCCGGTCCTGACGACGACCTGACAGGTCCGCGGCAACCGCATTCTCGAGCCGTCGGAAAAACTCGCTGTGCCGTCAGGTTTCGGTCAGGCGGTGCTGCGATCTCCCGGTCATCGAGGCTATCCCGCCTCTGACAGGAGCTCGTTCGATGATCCGATTTGCCCCCTTGAAGGTCGCAGCCTTTCTCGCCGCCGTCGCAGCTGCGCCGATGGCGATGGCGTCGCCCGTCTGCACCAAGGCGCCTCAGGCCAAATGGATGACGCCGGCACAAATGAAAGGCCGCGTCGCCAAGATGGGCTATCGCGACGTCAAGGTCTTTCAGGTGTCCGGCAGCTGCTACGAAATCTACGCCCACACCAAGGACGGCAAGCGCGCCGAGGTCTATTTCAACCCGGTGAACGGCGCGGTCGTTCAGAACAACGTCGACTGACGATGAGCCACGTCGCTCCAGCGGCTCCTTCCCGAGACCCTGCTCGCAACCGCGGCAGGGTCAAGGTCTGGGACCCGATCGTCCGCATCTTTCACTGGACCGTGGTAGGAGGTGTGATCGCCAACCTGACGTTCCTTCGGCATGAGGAGCCGCCGCATATCTATGTCGGCTACGTTGTCGTCACGGCGCTGGCGATCCGGCTGATCTGGGGTGTTATCGGCCGGCGTTACGCGCAATTCGCCAGCTTCGTGCCAGGCCCGTTCGTGTTGCTGCGCTATTTTCGCGCGATGGCTGCCCGGCGCGAGCCGCGCTACATCGGGCACAACCCGGCCGGAGGCGCAATGATCGTCGTCCTCCTTGTCCTGCTGGCGACGGTGGGGACCAGCGGATGGATGATGGGGCTCGACCAATTCTGGGGTGTGGGCTGGGTCGAGACGTTGCACGAAACCGCCGCCAATGTTCTGATCGGCGCGGTAGCCCTGCATGTCATCGGTGCGATCGTCGAGAGCGTGCGGCACCGGGAAAACCTGCCGCTGGCGATGGTCACTGGCTACAAACGTGCACCAACGGGGACCGACATCGACCATGCGCCTGCTGCTGATTGAAGACAACGCCCGGCTCGGCAGCCTGGTTCGGGACGGCCTGATCCCGCAGGGTTTCGCGGTCGATTGGGTCGAGACCGTCGAGGACGCCGAGCTGGCGATGAAGGTGGCGACATATGACCTGCTACTGGTCGACCTTGGCTTACCCGATGGAGACGGCTTGGACATCGTCCGCCGTTCCCGCCGGGACAAGAATGCGACGCCGATCCTTGTCCTGACCGCGCGAGGTGGCCTCGACGATCGCGTCACCGGACTCGACGCGGGCGCTGACGACTATCTGGTGAAGCCGTTCCAGATTCCCGAGCTCGCGGCGCGGTGTCGTGCCCTGCTGCGACGACCCGGGGCGTCGCTCGGCACCCAGCTCGCCGCGGGCAACGTCGTGCTCGATTGTGCCTCACGGTCGGCCGACGTGGGCGGCGTCGCGATCGACGCGACGCCGCGTGAAATCAACCTGCTCGAAGTTCTGCTCCGCCGCGCCGGACACGTCGTCGCCAAGCCGGCGCTTGAGAATACGCTATATGCGATGGACGCCGAGGTAACGCCCAATGCGTTGGAAGCGGCAGTATCGCGGCTGCGCAAGCGCCTGACCGCCGCCGGGGCGGACGTGCAGGTCCGCACCGTGCACGGCGTCGGCTATGCGCTGTTCGCGCCAAGCGTATCTGGTGAATAGGATGGACGCGGTTCGGCCAAGGCGACGGCCCCCTACGCTGTTCCGACAGATTGCGGCGCGTCTGGCGGCGTTCACGCTGCTGTTCGCAGCACTCGACGTCGGGATCGTCGTGTTCACCTACAGTCGCCAGCCCGAATCGCTCGCGCAGGAATTGCTGACGCTTGAAGCGACGAAGGCTCAGGCAGGCGGCGTGCTGTCGCCCGACCTGCTAACCGGACCGCCGGGGGCCGAATCCTGGTCCGCGCGCTATGTCGAACCGGGATCACCCGAACTCCGGCGGGTAGGGGAAACCGGGATCGACGGCGCGTCAACCCTGGTCGACTGGACGCGGCGCGAACAGACTCCTCGCGGCTATCGGATATCGGGCGTTCGCGCGATCGATCGCGGCGAGGAGCGGCGATGGCTGGCGATGCAGTTCGAGGGCGACGGCATCCGCCCCTATGTGCCGGTGATCGTGAACGAGATCATTCAGCACGTGATGCTGCCGCTGATCCCGTTGTCGCTGTTGCTGTTGCTGTTCAACGTCTTCGCCGTCCGCCGGGTGCTCCAACCGCTCCGCCATGCCGAGCGCGAAGTGGACGCGCTGGAACCCGACAACACCCTGCTTCGCCTTTCGGAGCCGAGTGAGCCGCGAGAGGTCAACACGCTCGTCAGTGCCGTCAATCGGGCGCTCGGTCGGCTCGATGCAGCGATGGCGACTCTGCGGGAGTTCACTGCCAACGCCGCACATGAGCTGCGCACACCGTTGTCGATCATGCAGCTATCGCTCGATCGGCTCCCCGCAGGCAAGCAACGGGACGAACTGCAGGCCGATGCGCGGCACCTGACCCGTCTCGTCGAACAGATGCTCGATCTCGCCCAAGCCGACGCGCTGGCCCTCGATGGCCACGTTGCCATCGATATCGCCGACATCGGCCGGGACGTCGTGGCCGCGATGGCGCCAAAGGTGTTCGCGGCGCAGCGTGATCTACGTTTCGAGAGCTTCGGCGACACCGCGGCGATCGGGCACCCGGAAGCGATCTTCCGCATCTATCGCAACCTGATCGACAATGCGCTGTCACACGCGCCCGGCGTCACGCCCATCGACGTAAGCGCGGGACCCGGTCCACAGCTGACGGTCCGTGACTACGGGCCGGGGATTGCAGAGGTCGATCTTCCGCACGTGTTTGACCGCTTCTGGCGCAAGGATCGCCGCAGCTCTACCGGAGCGGGCCTAGGCCTTGGCATCGTGCAACGGTTGACCGAAGCGCATGGTGGAACGGTCAGCGTCGAAAACGCGACAGGCGGGGGTGCTTCGTTTCGCGTCCGACTCGAGGTCTAGCCTTGAAATTACGGGAGCCATCGCTTTCGTCAGCTGTTCGTCAGGCCCGTGCCGCAACGCACCTGGCGTAGCTACATCGCTCCATCATCCCTGCACTGCTGTCCGGAGCCAAATACAATCCAATTCCCGCCCACTCGGCGGCTCACCGAGTTCGACATACTTTAGGATAGCCAATGACGACCGACGCCATCGATCACGCGCCAGGAGAACATCATCTCGTCCACCGTACAGGCTGGCTTCGCGCAGCGGTGCTCGGTGCCAACGACGGAATCATTTCTGTTTCAAGCCTGATCGTCGGTGTCGCAGCCGCGCCAGGCTCGACTGCGAGCACAGTCCTTGTTGCGGGGGTAGCAGCATTGGTCGGGGGTGCACTGGCGATGGCGGCGGGCGAATATGTTTCGGTCAGTTCGCAGGCGGATACCGAGAACGCTGACCTTGCGCGGGAATCGGCCGAGTTGGAACGTTCGCCCGTGACCGAAACGCGGGAACTGGCCGCAATCTATGAAGGGCGTGGCGTCGAGCCGTCGCTAGCGATTCAGGTGGCCGAACAGATGATGGCACATGACGCTCTGGGAGCGCATCGCCGTGATGAGCTTGGCCTTGCTGACGACGGCGCATCGCAGCCGATGCAGGCCGCGGTATCCTCGGCCTTGGCATTTGCCGCCGGCGCGATCCTACCCGTGATCGCTGCATTAGCACCGCATAGCGCTGTGCTTTATGCGGTACCAGCAACGGCATTGGTGCTGCTTGGCGTGCTGGGTGCGCTTGGAGCGAAGGCGGGCGGCGCCCCGATCGGGCGCGCCATGATCCGGGTGGTTTTACTGGGTGTCCTTGCGATGGGGATGACGGCCCTTATTGGGGCTTTCACCGGGACGGTGGTTTAAAAGCTTTTCGTTGCCCGCGGCGATGCGACACTAGTCCGCACCGCTACGTCCCGAAAACGAGTAAGCAAACGCATCGCCACCCACGCCTATGGTCAGCCCCCCCTTTCGCAAAGCTGATCGTATCCGGCACCACGCTAATTTGTTGCCGAAGTTTCCCGAAGCCTCCACCGTAACTGTCTTTGGCCGTGAAGCGACGGGGCACTCACAGCGCACACCAACCGCCAGAAAAACGACCGGTTTTCTGGCGGTAGCGGTTTTTGCCTCATCGAAGCTTCCTAGCGGTCGGAATACCCGTTGCGGAAACCACCGGCACATTGCAGGGTGTTAGATATCTTTTCTGGCGGGGTGATGATGCTCATCGGATATGTGAGGGTATCCAAGGCTGACGGATCGCAGACGCTGTCACCGCAGCGCGACGCGCTGCTATCCGCCGGCGTCGATGCCTCACGCATTTATGAGGATCTCGCGTCGGGTCGTCATGATGCGCGTCCTGGCCTGACTGCCTGTCTCAAGGCGTTGCAGCCCGGCAATACACTGGTGCTCTGGAAACTGGATCGCCTCGGACGTGACCTGAGGCATTTGGTCATCACCGCCGAGGCGCTGCGTGAGCGCGGCATCGGGTTGAAGGTACTGACTGGCGCCGGCGCGCAGATTGACACCACCACCGCCAACGGCCGCCTGGCTTTCGGCATCTTTGCCGCCTTCGCCGAGTTCGAGCGCGAGCTTATCGCCGAGCGCACACAGGCCGGCCTTGCTGCGGCACGCGCGCGGGGGCGCATGGGAGGGCGGCCCCGCAAGATGGACAAGGCAACGCTGGCGATGGCGATGGCCGCCATGTCCGATCGTAACGCGATCGCAGCTGATGTCGCGCGCCGTCTCGGGATGACGACGACGACACTCTATATGTACGTGAACGGTGACGGCACGCCCAAGGCGCCGGGCCAGGCACTGCTTGACGGTGTGCCGTACCGCAAAGAACGACTGCGCGCCGCGTGATGAAGCACGCCGCGCTTCAGCGATCAGGCATATTGCCGAGCGGGCGAGACGATCACGTCATGTTCGATCGACCGGGCCGAGATGGCGGCCGGGGTGAGGGCTGCGGGAACGCAGACACCTCTGCGCGGCTTGCCGATCAGCCGACGTGGTCGCGCCAGTATCATCAGGTTCATTACCGCCGCGCCGATCAGGAACTCTTCTTCCGCTCCGCGGATGCCGCGCAGGTGAAGCCGCCTCATGCCATGCTTGCCCTTGGCGTCGGCGAAGAACCGTTCGACCCCGCGCCGCAACCGCATAGACCGCTTGTAGAGCCCGGTTTCCACTTCGGCTCTGGCAAGATCGCGAACGTCTTCATCGTCCAGTCGAACCAGGGTACGACGCCGCGACGTCGTGCATTTCTTCCGAAGCACGCACGCCTCGCAATCCCGAACATCCGCCGCGTAACGGTGTACGCCGGTGGGAGGATGGAAGGCATGGTGCCGGAGCGTCTTGCCGGTCGGGCAGGTAAAGCTGTCGGTGCCACGATCATAGCTGAAGGCCGTTCGCGGCAGCTTGCCCTTGGTCTGCTGCGTCCGGTCGATCACGGGGATGTGTGGGGTTGCGCCGTGATCCCGCACGAAGCCGAGGAAGTTCGCGCTGCCATAGGCTTTATCGGCCGCGACCCGCTTGGGGCGATAATCAAACCGATCGGCCGACCGCTCGAGCATGACGCGCCCCGCATCAACTTCCTCCGCGAAGCGAGCTGGTGTCGCCTCGACATCGAGCGCGACGCCACTCGGGGTGTCGACCAGCGCATTCAAGGCGTAGCCGAACCGGCCACGCACCGTTCGCGCCGACCAGGCCGCGGCAGGGTCCGTTCGAGAGATGCCTTGGCAGCTTTTCGACCGCGCCATTTCAAAGACGGCATCTCCTGTGTCGTGCACCCACTCCCTAACCGCGCGCGACGCGTTGGCGACATACGGCAGGTAGCCGGGAACGGTCTTGCGCTGCCAGCTCGCATCAGCCGCTATGAACGACGCATCGATCGCGGCGTCTTTTCCGCCAATCAGTCCTTCTCTGATGCAGCGTCTCACCGTGCTCTCGAACAGGATCCGGAACACGTTGGCATCGCGGAAGCGACCATGGCGGTTCTTGCTGAACGTGGAGTGGTGCGGAACCTTGTCTCCCGGCGCGAGACGGCAGAACCAGCGATAGGCCAGATTGTAGCGCAGCTCCTCACACAGCCGCCGTTCGGACGCGATCGCGAAGATGCGGCCGATCAGCGTCATGCGGATGAGGAGTTCGGGATCGATCGATGGTCTTCCCCGTGCGCTGTAATGACCGGCCAGTGCCTGTCTCAACTCGCCGATGTCGAGCCATCGATCGACGCGACGCAGCAGGTGGTCTGTGGGCAACATGGCTTCTACGGTGCGGAAGGACGCCCCTTCCCGCTTACTGCGACAGGCTGGTCCCATCATAGCGACGCTCCTTTCGATAGGGGTGAAACGAAGGAGCAACCCGGCATGTCCGGCATTTTTCAACAGGCCCGTTCGGTTGTGACACTGGTTAGGAAGCCGAGCGATCAGCTGCCAAGCATTTTTCCGTCAATCTCCTGACCATAATAGTCCCCTTTGGGGTGAAACTGCTTACGTGCGCTCTCGACAGTCCCGGTCTGCCGCGGATCGCGGGGTCGCTCGCGACTATCGACATAGGCGGCGACATCCCACGCCTGCTGATCCGTCAGCGTGTTGCCCTCACCATAAGGCATGTTGGCCTTGATGA
>NZ_DASWTD010000483.1:0-3376 GCF_036402335.1 Sphingopyxis sp.
CGTTCAGCGACGAGGAAGAAGTCGAGTTGGGTACCGCTGACAACGCCCCGTGGTTGCTCGCCGAAACGCTCCGCAATTCCGGCGCATGCTACGAAAAAGGTCCGAACTGGGGGCCCTACGTCGTACGCGACGGCAATCTCCTGACCGGCCAGAACCCCGCCTCGAGCGCGCCCCTCGCCGAAGCGGTGCTGGCGGCGCTACGCTGAAACAGGTCTCGCGCAGCGGGGTAGGCCGCAGGCTGACCCCGCATGCGCTAATGGCCGGTGTCAGGCGGACAGCTTCTGGACAATTCGCCCAAAAAAGCAGACAGGTTGGCGAGTCCGTCCAATGCAGGTACAAGGCCGCAAAATCGAAACAGCCGCCCGCCTTCGTGCTTCAGTGAACGTGCTTCGCAACCCGGATATCGCTATCGATCGCGCCGGCGGCGCAAACCTACCTGATTTCAGGGATGTTCGGCCGCGCCAATTGTGCCATTCCGCATAGTCGGGCGGCGAAGCCGCGCCACGGGTCCGATCGGAACATTCCTTGAGCAACACAGCAGCCGATCCGAATTTCGCTCTTCTGCCAGCGCCGCTCCTGTTGGTCGAAGACGAGCCGATGATGCACATCCGGCTGCGGTCGATCCTCGGCCAACTCGGCTATGATGAGGAGGCCCTGTCCTTCGCCGCGGATATAGCCGGGGCCCGGCGGCTGTTCGCGGAGCATCCCTTTGCCATGGCCTTCATCGATGTCGGGCTGCCCGACGGCAATGGCATCGACCTGATCCGCGATCTGCACCAGCATGATCGCGCGCTGCAGATCCTCGTCATATCGGCGTGGAGCGACGAGCAGATTATCCTCGATGCCCTGCAGGCCGGAGCGACAGGCTATCTGCTCAAGGAACGCGACGATATCGAAATCACGCTTTCGATCCGTAGCATACTGCGCGGCGGCGCGCCGATCGATCCCTTTGTCGCCAGGCATATTCTGGCGATGATCGGCCCGGCCACGGCGCAGGCGGACGCTGCACCTGCGAATGCCCCGCGGCCGGTCCTGACACCGCGCGAGATCGAAATCCTGACGATGGTCAACAAGGGTTTCACCAACCGCGAAATCGCTGAAATCCTGAATCTGTCCCGCCTCACGGTCGAGTGCCACGTCCGGAACATCTACAAGAAGCTGGCCGTGCGTTCCCGCACCGAGGCAGTTTTCGAGGCGCGTGCGCATGGCTTCCTGCCTTAGGTGGCTCGCCGTCCTGACCGCCGCGCTCGTCGCATTCGGCAGCATGGGCGCCGAGCCCGCGCTGCCCCCATTTGTGTCGGTCGAGGCCGCGCAGTCTGGGCAGAATGCACAATCCATTCCTCAAGCCGGCTGGCGCAAGGTCGCATTGCCCGATGACTGGTCGAAACGATGGGCGGATTTCGACGGGACCGTCTGGTACAGGCTGACGTGGAATCAGGACGACGCTGCGCGTCCCACGGCGGTCATGTTCGACTATTGGACCCTGGCCGGCGCAGCCTATCTGAACGGTACCCCCATTGCGCGCGATGCGCGTTTGACCGATCCGTTGTCGCGGTCGTGGAACAGGCCGCGCCGCTTCCTGCTCGCTCCGCCGGTCTTGCACGAAGGAACTAATGTCCTGCTCGTCCAAGTGTCGGGATTCGCCAACTACCAACCAGGTCTGGGGCCCGTCACGCTCGGCGATCCCGCGGTCGTTGAAGCGCGTTACGATCGTGCGCATTTCCTGCGCCGCACCCTGCCGACCTTTAATCTTGGCATCACGATCGCGCTGGCCACCTTCTTTCTCGCCATCTGGCTAATGCGCCGCCGTGAAGCGGCTTACGGCTGGTACAGCCTCGCGCTGTTCGCTTGGGCTGGCTATTCGCTCAATCTCGTCGCGACCAGCCCGTGGCCGTTCGCCACGACCGATGGCTGGTCGCGCACGACACTGGTCATGCTCCTGCTGTTTGCCGTCAGTCATTGCATGTTCGTGATCCGTTTCCTCGAGCGGCGCTTCGGGCGCACCGAAACATCGCTGTGGACCGGTTTCGCCCTCGGCGTGATCGCGATGCTCGCCGTCCCGCACCAGCACATCGGCGTTGCGCGCCTTATCCTCTCTTCCGCCGCCTTTGCCGTGTATCTAAGCGTCATCATTCTGTTCTTCGTGCTGACCCGGCGCAGCGCCCGCGTCGACCATTGGGCGCTGAACGCCACCAATGCCCTGACCATTTTGGCCGGCGTCCACGATCAGCTTACCTTTTCCGGCCTTTTGAAGGACAATATCTATTATTCGCCCATCACCTCGCAGATGCTGATCGTCTGCATGGCGATCGTCCTCGCATGGAAGTTTGTTTCGGCGATGACCCGGGTTGAGCAGTTCAACGACGAGTTGTCGGCCAAAGTCGACGCCGCACGGCATGAGCTGTCCGACAGTCTCAATCGCCAGCACGAACTCCGGCTCGCGGGCAGCCGGATGGCCGAGCGCATGAGCCTCGCGCACAATCTGCATGACGGGATGGGCGCGACGCTCGTCAACAATATCGCGGCCCTCGAACATGGCGGGCAGGCAATCCCTTCGGCGCGCTTCCTGTCGATCCTCAAGGAATTGCGCGAGGAATTGCGCCTTGTCATCGACACGACCACGGGCGCCTTTCCAGCCGATCGTCCGCTGACGGAATGGCTTGCGCCGCTCCGCGCACGCCTCACGCTCTTGTGCGAGCATCAGGGTATATCGTGCCGCTGGCGGTTCGACGAACTGGGCGAATATACCCTCCCCGCCGCACAAAGCCTCGACCTCATGCGGATCGTGCAGGAAGGATTGACCAATGCGCTCAAGCATAGCGGCGCCCGCACGGTCGATATCGCGCTGCGTCCGTGCAGCGCGGGGCTCACGCTGGCGATCCGGGACGATGGCCACGGCTTCGATCCTGAAGCGGCCCGCGACGCGGGGCTTGGCCTGCAAAGCATGGCCGCGCGAGCATCGCGGCTCGGCGGAACGTTCGAGCTCGGTTCAGCCCCCGGCGGGACCATCTTGACCTTCCGCATCCCGCAATCCGCAGAGCAGGGAAAATCTTAACAGAAGGTCGATCTTCTCTACCTGATTTCAGGTATTTCGCCGCCTCCACAGCCATGCTTCAACGTCCCCCATCCAGCCATGGAATTGGATAGCGCTGCATGCCAGACGGCGTCCGGCGCGGTCATCCAAGGCATCGAGACATCAAGGGGGAATTTGCCATGATCCATTCCGGTGCGACGCAGCACAGCCGTTCGATGCGGAACCGAAACGCGCCACGGCGCCGCGCCATGCAAAGACTGCGGTATTTGCCGCTGCTTGCCCTGCTCGCTTCCGGCCACGCCGCCGCGAGCGACGTTGTCGTTGGCGCTGCCGGCGATCCCG
>NZ_DASWTD010000484.1:0-7516 GCF_036402335.1 Sphingopyxis sp.
GATCGGGCCGTTCGGGCCGTTGATGGTTCCGAAATCGACCGTCTCGAAGTCGGTGTTGTTCATGGCGTCGACCACCGAGGGCGTCGCGGTGCCCGAAATCTGCACGCGGTGGCTTTGCTGCCCGCGCGTCTGGTTGTTCAGCGTCGCGTCGAAATAGAATTTGAGGTCGTCGTTCGGCTTCCATTCGAGCGCGGCGGTGCCGTTGTAGGTTTCATATTCGTAATTCTCGAGCCCCTGCTGCAGGAACTGGATGCGCAGGAACGGAAACGCCTCGGCGCTCGGCCCCGAGCCTGGCAGGACGAGCGCGTCGCGGTCGACGCGCGGCTTGAACGCGGCGACGTCCTGGCGGGCATAGCTGCCGCTGACCACGATGCCGATTTCGCCGATCCCGGTGTCCCACCGGTTGCCGAGCGTGGCCGACAGCCGCGGCAAGGTCGATTTCGACAGGTCGCTGTTTTCCATCTGCGCGCGCGCCGCGATCAGGGGGGCCTTGAGGTCGAGCGGGCGGATCGTGCGCAGGTTGATCGTGCCGCCGACCGATCCTTCGATCGTCTGCGCGGTCGGGACCTTGGTTACCTCGACCGAGGCGATCAGCGCGGCGGGCAGGTCTTCGAAACTGATGCCCGAACGGCCCGCGCCCGATCCCACGGTCGACACGCCGTTGATTTCGGTGCGGTTCGCGTCGGTGCCGCGGATCTGCACGGCGTTGCCCACGCCGGCCTGCCGCGTGATCTGGACGCCGGTCACATTCTCCAGCACTTCTGCGAGATTCTGGTCGGGCAGCTTGCCGATATCTTCGGCCTGGATGACTTCGACGATATTATCGGTGGAACGCTTTTCGCCCAGCGCGGTTGCAAGGGAGCTGCGAATGCCCGTTACGACGATCGCATCGTCGCCCGTATCGTCGGCGGCGGCGCCGGTGCTGTCCTGCGCGGTCGCGTCCTGCGCAAAGGCCGGGCTGCCGAGCATCGCCATGGCGGTGGTGCCGAGCAGCGCCGCAGCAAAATTGATTTTACCGGCGCCCGATGCGCGAACGATGCTGCCCCGAATCATCCCACTCTCCCTCATTGGCATTGTTTGGAGAGAAGCTCGTCTTGTCAGACCAATATGTCAACCCATTCTGTATACCGTAACCGGCTTGATATTGTCCTACCTCTTGTATAGACCAGTCGGCGAGAATCATAAAAAGGGTGCGGCGCAGTGAAGAAAAAGGCGGTTTTGGCGGTGGCGGTGCTGGCCTCGACAGCAAATCCGGCGCTCGCGCGCGACCTGCTCGTCGCCGATCAGGCGCAGTACAAGGCAGCGGTGAAAAAGGCGCAGCCGGGCGACACGATCGTCCTCGCCGATGGCGAGTGGCGCGACTTCCAGATCGTCTTCACCGGCCATGGCACCGCCGCCAATCCGATCGCCCTGACCGCGCAGACCAAGGGCAAGGTGCTGCTTACCGGCCAGTCGAACCTACGCATCGGCGGCCGGCACCTGCTCGTCTCGGGCCTCGTCTTCAGGAGCGGCGCCAGCCCGAGCGACGAGGTGATCAGTTTCCGCCGCGATTCCAAAATGCTCGCGGCCGACACGCGCATCACCGAAGTCGTCATCGACGGCTACAGCAAGCCCGATCGCCGCGCCGAGGATATCTGGGTCGCGCTCTATGGCACCGGCAACCGCGTCGACCATTCGCATTTCGAGGGCAAGACCAACAGCGGGGTGACGCTCGCGGTGATCCGCCGCGCGGGCGATCCGCTCGACAACCGCCACCGGATCGATCACAATTATTTCGGCCCGCGCCCGCCCTTGGGCTCGAACGGCGGCGAGACGATCCGCATCGGTACCAGCGAGGAATCGCTCTCGGCCTCGAACACGACGATCGAACGCAATATCTTCGATCGCACCAGCGGCGAGGTCGAGATCGTCTCGATCAAGTCGGGCGGCAATATCATCCGCGAAAATCTCGTGCTCGAAGCGCAGGGCGCCTTCGTGCTCCGCCACGGCAACGGCAACCTCGTCGAACGCAACATCTTCCTCGGTAAGGGCGTGGCCGACACGGGCGGGGTGCGCGTGATCAACCGCGACCAGATCGTGCGCGGCAATTATTTCGAGGGCCTCGCCGGCACTTCGTTCAAGAGCGCGCTCAGCGTGATGAACGGCGTGCCCAATTCGGTGATCAACCGCTACCATCAGGTCGCGAACGCGCGGATCGAGGGCAACAGCATTATCGACAGCGCGCGGATCACCTTGGCTGCTGGGGCCGATGCCGAACGCTCGGCCGCGCCCATCGACAGCAAGTTCGAACGCAATCTGATCGTCGGGGCAAAGGGGCAGGATCCGTTCCGCGCCGAAGGCGAAACCGGCGGCATCGCGCTGGCGGGCAACGTCGAGGCGAAGGTCGCGAAGCCGTTGCTGGGCGCCGGCGTCGAGCAGCGCGACGTCGTGCTCGAACGCGCCGCCAACGGTCTGCTTTATCCCACCGACCCGGCGCTGGCGGCCATCGGCGCGCCGCGCGACCTGAAGCCCGTGACGCGCAAGGAGGTCGGCGCAAGCTGGTATCGCGGCGACGCCCCCGAAGCCGCATTCGGTGCAGGCAGCACGCGCCCGCTTGCCGCAGGCGCGTCGCTCGCACAGGCTGTCGCCGGGGCGAAGGCGGGCGATACGCTGACGCTTGCGGCGGGCACCTATGAGATCGCCGTGCCGCTGGCCGTGCAGCGCCGACTGACCATCGCCGGCGCGAAGGATGCGAAAGCCGTGCTGCGCGTGGCGTCGAGCCTCGCGCGGATCGAAGGCGGCGGCGGGCTGCGGCTCGAAAATCTTGCCGTCGATGCGAGCGCCGCTGCGGGCGAAAACCCGCTGATCGCGGTCACCGCCGGCGCTGCACCCAATTATTCGGTGGTGTTCGACGGCCTCGCGGTGCGTGGCCCCGGCAAGGGCCGGCTCGACGGCATTGCCATGGCCCCCGGCACCTTCGCCGACGATGTGACGATCACCGGCAGCGATTTCGCCGAGATGGGCGTCGTCGTCTCGGGCACCGGCGAGCAGGAACCGAAGGGCTGGTATCCGATGGAACGGCTGACGATCAGCGGCAGCCGCTTCGCGCGCGTCGCGATGGTCGCCGACCTCTTGCGCAAGGGAACCGACGAAAGCACCTTCGGCCCCTGGTTCGCGATGACCGGGTCGAGCGTCGCCGACAGCGGCCGTGACGGTGCCTCGCTGCGGATCTCGGGCGCGCAGCACACCGACATCGTGCAGAATAATTTTGCCAAGTCGGACGGCATCGTCGTGATCCATTCGGTCGGCGCGCCCGAGACGCGGATCGCGTCGAACGCCTTTGCCGCAACCCCGGCGCCGCGGATCGAGGAGCTGGCATGGAAAGGCCCGCCGCGCGGGCTGATCGAGATGAATGTGGAGGCGCGCCCGTGACCCGCACCCTCGCGCTCTTGCTCGCCACCGCCATGCTGCCCGCCACCCCGGTGACCGCACAAACCCCGCCCGCAGCCTCGCAGCAAGCCTATGCGCCGCTTTTCGCCGGCGAGGTCGAGCGCGCACGGCGCGACGTCGACGCGTCGATCAAGGCGGGCATCAACGTGCCCGTGCCGAAAGACCCCGGCGGCGGCTTCACGCACGAACAGCACAAGCGCAACTACCGCACGATTTTCGAGGGCGGCCAGCTCTTCCGCCTGACCGGCGACGTCCGCTATCGCGATCATGTCCGGGGCCTTTTGCTCGCCTATGCCGATCTCTATCCGAAGCTCGGGCCGCATCCGGCTGCTTCCAATCAGGTCCCCGGGCGCCTCTTCTGGCAAAGCCTCAACGACAGCGTCTTCCTCGTGAATGCGGTGCAGGGCTATGCCGAAATCCGGGGGGCGCTCTCCGCCGCCGACCGCAAGCGCATCGACGATCAGGTGATCCGCCCGATGGCGCGCTTCCTCTCGGACGGCTCGCCTGAGGTGATCAATCGCATCCACAATCATGCGACCTGGGCCGCGGCGGGCGTCGGCCTGTCCGGCTATCTGCTCGGCGACCGCGACTTGGTCGACAAGGCATTGCTCGGGCTCGACAAGAGCGGCAAGGCGGGTTTCCTGCGCCAGCTCGACCTGCTCTTTTCGCCCGACGGCTATTATGCCGAAGGGCCCTATTATCAGCGCTATGCGCTGCAGCCCTTCGTCGTCTTCGCGGCGGCGATCGCGGCGAACGATCCGGACCGCAAGATTTTCGAGTACCGCGACGACATCGTATTGAAGGCGATCCGCACCGCGATCGACGTGACGCACGACGGCTATTTCCTGCCGATCAACGACGCGATGCCCGACAAGAGCCTGCGCACCGAGGAACTTTATCACGCGGTCGCGATCGCTTATGGCGCGACGAAAGACCCGACCTTCCTGTCGATCGCCGACTGGCAGGGTCGCACCGTGCTGACGCCGGCCGGGCAGGCGATGGCGGCCGATCTCGCTGCGGGGAAGGCCGAGCCCTGGCCGTTCGGCTCGCGGCTCCTCTCCGACGGTCCCGAGGGCAAGGACGGCGCACTCGTCCTGCTCCGCACCAAGCCCGATCCGACCGGTCCGTTGCTCGTCGCCAAGAATACGGTGCAGGGCATGGGCCATGGCCATTTCGACCGGCTCGGCTGGCTCTATTATGACGAGACCGGGGCGGTCGTGACCGATTATGGCGCCGCGCGCTTCCTCAATGTCGAGGCGAAACGGGGCGGGCGCTATCTCCCCGAGAACGACAGCTGGGCGAGCGCGACGATCGCGCACAACACGCTCGCCGTCGACGAGCAAAGCCATTTCGGCGGCGACTGGAAGGCGGGCGAGAAAGCGGGAACGCACCAGCTCGCGGCGTCGCTCGAAGGCCCGACGCGCTATGCAATCGGTGAAATCGACAGCGCGTATAAGGACGTCAGAATCCGCCGCGCGCTGCTGCTGGTCGAGGTCGATGGCCTCGCCAACCCTCTCACACTCGATATCCTCCGTGGAACTGGCAGCGGCAGCCATCGCTATGACCTGCCGCTGCATTTTTCGGGACATATCATCGACAGCGATATTGCATTCGATCGCAAGCTCGCCGAACGGCCGGTGCTTGGGCAGGCGAACGGATATCAGCATCTTTGGATCGACGGCGAAGGGACGAAGACCGGCAAGGCGCGGTTGACGTGGATGCAGGGCAGCCGTTTCTATTCCTATCATATGCTGCCGCCCGCCGGCGCGCGCTTCATCGTCGCCGAAAGCGGCGCCAATGATCCCGAGTTCAACCTGCGCCGCGAACCCGCGCTGATCCAGCGCGTCGACGGCGCGGCGGAGGCGACCTTCGTCAGCCTGCTCGAACCGCACGGCGCTTATGACGCGTCGGCCGAAACGGTGGTTGCGAGCAGCGCGCGCGTGTCGGCGCTCGAACATCGCAAGGAACAGGGTGTTGATCTGGTCCTCATCACCCTCGTCGACGGCCGCCGCATCGCGATTGCCGTCGCGGACGATGTTGCGGCGGGCAGTAAGCACAGCGTCGCTGTCGACGGCCGGACCCTCGCATGGACCGGCCCCGTCGGTCGCCTCGACCTCGCCAAAACCGGAGCGAAGAAATGAGCAATATCAAGGGCCGCTTCCGCTGGTGCGTCATCGCGCTGATCGCGCTCGCGACGGTGATCAATTACATCGACCGCAACGCGCTCGCCGTAATGTGGCCCGAGGTATCGAAGGAAATCGGCGCCTCGAAGGAAGATTATGCGCTGCTGGTGACGATCTTCATGATCTTCTACGCCTTCGGCCAGTCGCTCTTCGGGCGCATCTTCGACGCGATCGGCACGCGGATGGGTTTCACCATCTCGATCGCCGTCTGGTCGCTGTCGATCGCGGCGCATGCGCTGGTGCGCTCGATGCCTTTGCTCATGGTGCTGCGCGCAACGCTGGGCGTCAGCGAGGCGGGCAACTGGCCCGGCGCGGCGAAGGCCAACGCCCTGTGGTTTCCGTCGCGTGAACGCGCTCTGGCACAAGGCATTTTTAACGCTGGGGCATCGCTCGGCGGGATCATCTCGGCGCCGCTGATCGCGCTGCTGTTCGTCCAGTTCGGCTGGCACGGCACCTTCCTGCTCATTGGCGTGCTCGGCTTCGTCTGGCTCGTTCCCTGGCTCTGGTTCTACAAGGCCGACCCCGACAAGCACCCCGGCCTCGGCGAGGAAGAGCGCAACTATATCCTGACCGGACGCACCGAGGCGGGCCGCGACGACGACCGCCGCGTGCCGCTCGGCGAACTGCTGCGCTATCGCCAGAGCTGGGGCGTGATCCTGTCGCGCTTCTTCCTCGACCCCGTGTGGTGGCTCTTTGTGTCGTGGTTGCCGATCTATCTTGCCGAAACCTTCGGTTTCGACGTCAAGCAGATCGGCCTCTTCGCGTGGGTGCCCTTCGTCGGCGCGATGCTCGGCAGCCTGTTCGGCGGCTGGCTCGCGGGGCGGATCATCGGCAAGGGCGGCGGCGTGCACAAGGCGCGCATGACGACCATCGCGACCGGTTGCGCGATTATGCTGCCCGCACTGCTGTTCACCATCGGCGCGAGCGATCCGCTCACCGCAGTGTTGCTGATCGCGTGCATCCTCTTCGGCTTCCAGATGGCGATCGGCAACATCCAGACGCTGCCGAGCGACTATTTCGGCGGCGGTGCGGTCGGCAGCCTCGCGGGGATCAGCGGCACCGCCGCGGTCGCTGGTACGCTGATCACCACCTGGCTCGTCCCCGTGCTCACCAAGACGAGCTATGCGCCGATCTTCGCGCTCTCCGCGGCGATCGTACCGCTTTCTTTCCTGTGTTTCTGGCTGGTCGGCGGTCGCGTCGCACCGGTCGCCATCCAACCTGCCAACACCCAAGAATAAGGAATTGCATACATGACTCTCCAGAGGAAAACCGCGCTCGTCACCGGCGGCGGCCGCGATATCGGCCGATCGGTCTCGATCGCGCTCGCCCGCGCCGGCGTTCGTGTCGCGATCAACTACAACAGTGGCCGCGAAGCCGCCGAGGATACGCTGAAGACGATTCTGGATGCGGGCGGCGACGCCTTTCTGATCCAGGCCGACGTGACCGACAGCGGCGCGGTCAAGGCGATGCTCGAAGAGGTAGGGATCGCGTTCAGCGGCCGGCTCGACATCCTCGTCAACCTCGCCGGCGGCATGGTTGCGCGCAAGACGCTGAGCGAGATGGACGAGGATTTCTTCGACCATGTCATGACGCTCAACCTCAAATCGGCCTTCCTCGTCCTTCAGGCGTCGCAGCCCTTCCTTGGCGAAGGCTCGGCGGTGGTGAACGTTTCGTCGCTCGCCGGCCGCGACGGCGGGGGGCCCGGCGCGTCGGTCTATGCGACCGCAAAGGGTGCGCTGATGACCTACACCCGCTCGATGGCGAAGGAGCTCGGGCCGCAGGGCATCCGCGTCAACGCCGTCTGCCCCGGACTCATCGGGACGAGCTTCCACGACATCTTCTCGAAGCCCGAAGGGCGCGCCGCGACCGCGGGCAACACGCCGCTGCGCCGCGAAGGCCATCCC
>NZ_DASWTD010000485.1:0-2703 GCF_036402335.1 Sphingopyxis sp.
GGAAGACGGCGAAGACGTCGTCCTTGAACAGGGCGGGCGCTCCGAGGCATTCGCGCGCGCGCCGCTCGTCGATGCTCATTGCCGCAGCCTCCTGTCGAATTCCCCGGCCAGCGTCGCCGCACATTCCACCGGAACGAGAAAGATCGCGATCTGGCGCTCGTCCAGCTCGGTGCCGAGTTCGGCTTTCAGCCGCGCATATTCCGCCGCGACCTCTGTCTGGAGCTGCGCAACATAATCATCGCTATAGCCTTCCCCAAGGACCGCGCTGTCGTAGGCGACGAGGATCGGCAGCGTGAGCACGGCAAGAAGGTCCGCAATCTTGCCGTTGGACGCGAGGATCGGGCCGAGGGTATCGCTGCGCAAATGCTTCGGCTCGCGCAACTGGACGATGATTTCCCGCTCGGCCTTCACAATTTCGCGGCTCAGTGCCCCGCGCAGTTCCGCGAGAACGTTCGCGACGACCTCCTGATGCTCGGTCGCCGTCACGAGGCGCGACCGGCCGAGCCAGAGCCGATCGCCGCCCGGCGCCTGAACGATATGGGCATTGGTCGATCGCAGTTGCCCCCCGACATGATAGAAGAGCTTGCAGGCGATCGGCTCGGCATCGAAATGATGCCGCAGGATCGCATGCAGCATCAGCTCGGAAATGAGACGCGGGACATCGACCCGGCCATGCTGTTCGAGACGCCGCACGGCTTCGCCGGGCAGCCTGCGTGCCGCGAGATGATCGTAGGTCGCGAGCAGCGAACCGGGGATGGCGACCTCGGGCAGCCAGCCGAGCAGATGTTCGACAAGCTCACCCAGCCGCCAGCTTTCGCCGTCATATTCGACGTCATAGGCATGGAGGGTCCGGCGAAGGTCGCTCTCGTCGATTTGCGACAGTTCGGAAAAAAATCGGTCGGTGCCGACCCGATAGACCTTGAGGCTGCCGATATTCGCAGCCTGCACGCTCTCCATCTGGCCGCTCCACCAGGCAAGCGCGGCTGCGCGGCCCCACATCTTGGCGGCGGGCGCTGCCGCAGGCGCATCCGCCATATCGCCGACATGCTCGAGCAGCTTGCGATAGACCGCCTCGGCGCTTTCGAGCGAAGGCGATACCCCCTGCCCGTTGGCGAGCGCAATCAACCTGTTGATGTTGCGCGCGCGCAGCGCCGCTTCGTCGGCCTCGACTTCCCACAGGAGCGCGCCCGCCCACTCCCCGAGGCTCCGCCCCGAGGGCGACATCGCGTCCTTATATTTGTCGACGAAGCGCTGGACGGCCTTTCCGAATGCTGCATCGCCGGGCTCGCGGAGCGCGCGAGCGGTCTGGAAAAGGCGGAGGTCGGCGCGGGCATCGCGCGTCGTAACGAGACGGAAGGCGGCGCTCTCACCATGGCGATCGCGATCGAGCGATTTCTCGGCGACCGAACTTCCCTTGCGGCTGGCCTCCCGTGCGGTCAGCTCGGTAAAGGACCATTTGCTGTCACCGTCGGTCGTCTTGACCTGGACATATTCGATCAGCGACCCGGCAGGCTCTTCCCACCGCAGCACGATGTCGTCGCCGGTCTCGCACTCCAGCTGGACGAGATCGGGCGATACGAGCATGTCGAGCGCAAGCCGCGCTGCCACATGATCCTGGATACGAAAGCCGCGCCGGGCGGCAATGCCGCCAGCGTCGCTCGCACTGGTCCCGTCGGTCAAGGCACGCAGCTTGCTTATCCCCCCGGCACGCTGACTGCACCGATCGATCGTCAAGGTAAAGCGCCGCGTTCGGGCAAACTTGCTTCAGATCGGACCAAATATGCGGTGCGCACCATGGTCGTAGCAAAGCTCAACCCCGCGAAATCCGCCGTGTACAGGCGGCTTCCCCAACCGGGCTTGCCCGCGGCACCCTACCGATAGCGAAGCCGCCGCCGCGGGCGCCCCTTACATGCAAGCGCCCGATCCCCTAGATGGGTGACGAAAGAGGGCGGAACCGACGTGAGAGAGTATAAGACAGCGGGATCGATCCGCGCCGGGTTCGAATATCAGGATCTCGTGGCGATCGAGACGCTGATCGATTTCTATCGCGACCGCACGCGCTACGCCTGGGTGAAGGTCGAGGCGGAGGACAAGGGATTTCGGGCGATCGACGACGTCGTCGCCTGCAGGCCCGACGGCCGCTACGAGCTGACGCAGGTCAAATTCGCGGTCGATCCCCAAAACGACCGGACGCCGCTCGGATGGGAGTGGCTCCTTGTGAAGAAGCCGCGCGGTACCTCGATGCTGCAAAAATGGTTCGCGACCACGCTAGCGCAGCACCGTGCCGGTACGCTCGCCAGCGCAAAACTGCGCACGGGCCGCATTCCCGACGCCGGTTTCGCCGCCTCACTCGCAGGGAAGCATATCGACTATGACCGTGTCGCTGCCGTCATGCGCGCGCGCCTCGAAGCCGAAGTCGGCCCTGCAGCGGAACTGCGCCTCTTTTTCGGCCTTTTCGAATTTCACAATTCGGAGCCGCATCGGGACGATCTGGCCGCTACGCTTTGGGCGCGCATCGCGAGCGACACCGACAGCGGCGGCTGGGCCCTGTTCCAGGACCAGGTCGCGAAATGGGCAACGCGCAAGAATCTGCCCGCCCCCGACGGCAGGATCCGTTATATTCATCTCCAGCAGGCGTTCGCCGTCGAACGCCCGACGCCGATCCCGCAAGGCTTCCGGGTCCCCGACGATTATTCGGTGCCC
>NZ_DASWTD010000486.1:0-4106 GCF_036402335.1 Sphingopyxis sp.
CACGCCCGAGTTGCAAAGGTCCACCGCACGCTCGACCATCGACGCGTCCTTATACTCGACCATCTTGCGGACGGTTCCGTCGGCATCGGCAATGATCCGGCCGTAAGCGGCCGCGTCCGCCGGACGAAAACCAAGCACCGCGACCGCCGCACCGCCATCGAGCGCTCCGCACAGGCGCAAGACAGTTTCGGCGGTCAGCATCGGGCAGTCGCCAAAGCAAACCAGGGCGATTCCATCAAAACCGGCCAGCGCATCCTTCGCCTGCAGCGCAGCATGCGCGGTTCCGAGCTGCGGCTCCTGAACCGCGACGACCGCGCCGGTCCCGGCGAGCGCCGCTTCGACCTGTTCGCGCTTGTCGCCGACAACGACAACCGTCGCCGTGGGATTGAGGCCTGCCAGGCCGCCGAGCAAATGCAGCAGCATCGGACGCCCCGCGATCGGGTGCAGCACCTTGTGCAGGTCGGATTTCATGCGGGTTCCCTTGCCCGCGGCAAGGACGATGGCGGCGATCTTGTTGCTCATGCGCGCTGCCATGCCAGCAAATCATTGCGGTTTCCAGCACATCACGCCATGCGCAGCCGATGAACGGATTTCCTTTTGCGATCGTCGGTTTCGACCTCGACGGCACGCTCCTCGATACGCTCGGCGACCTTGCCGCCGCGGTCAATCATGCGCTGGCGCTCGTGGACCGCGCCCCGCTGGGCGAAGACGCCGTGCGACCGATGATCGGCCGCGGCGCGAAGCATATGCTCGAGGAAGGATTGCTTGCGAGCGGCGGTGTACCCGATGGTTCGATCGAGCGGCTCTATCCCGAACTGCTGCGTTTTTACGAGGCACATATCGCGGTCCGCAGCCGCCCCTTCCCCGGCGTGATCGCGGCGCTCGACCGGCTCGATGCGCTCGGCGTCCGCACCGCGGTCGTTACCAACAAGGCCGAGCATCTCGCGCGCCTGCTGCTCGCCGAATTCGGCCTTGCGGACCGCATGGCGGCGATCATCGGCGGCGATACGCTCGCGACCCGCAAGCCCTCACCCGAACCCGTTCATGCGATGATGGAGCGATGCGGGGGCGGGCGAGCGGCCTTCGTCGGCGACAGCATCTATGACGTGACCGCGGCGAAAGACGCCGGCGTGCCGAGCGTTGCGGTCAGCTTCGGCTTCCTCGACCGGCCCGCGCAGGAACTGGGCGCCGACCATGTCATCGACCATTTCGACGAACTGGTTCCTCTGCTCGCGAACCTCTAGCGCTTGCGCCATTTCGTCCAGAGATGCTTCGCGAGCATCGCGGGCGGCATGCGCAGCCAGTGCGAGCGGATGTAGAAGGCCTGTTCGAGCAGGGGCTGCGTCACCCGCCCCCAATCATCGCGTGCGAACAACCGGCGGCGAAACCAGCCGTCGCCCGGATCTTGCCGGTCCCAGCCTTCGGGCAAGCACGCGCCATAAAGATCGCGCGACAGCCGCGCCGCGCGGTGTACCGCACTGCGCAGCCCGTGCAGCGCGGCGCGCCCGTCGAGCTTGCCCCAGAAGCCGGCATCGGCCGCCGCGAAATCGCGCGTCATCGTGTGGAAATCCCACAGGTTGCGCAGCCCGCCCTGCAAATCGCCGTCGGCGAGCATGTGCGCCGCGCAGTGGCACGCCATGTCGGTCGGTTGCAGTACCGCATAACCGCCACTACTCGTCACCGCGTCGCTGACCAGCGCGAGCGCATCGGGGGTGATCCGGTGCGTCCGCGGCAGGATCGTGTGGTGGACGTCGATCATCCGGTCGCGCGCCTTGTGAATCAGCGGTGGCAGCTCGTGCATGTGCTCGCGGTAATAGAGATCGTCATAGGGGTCTGACTTCACCCATTCCCATCCGGCGTTGAGCAACTCGTTTTCGGCGCGCCGAATGTCGGATGCGAGGACGAGGATATCGAGATCGCCGATCTGCCGTCCCGCAGCGCACGCCATATCGGCAGCGGCATAGGCGGCGCCCTTCAAAAGCACGAATTCGATTCCAGCAGGCGTCAGCGCACGGCACGCCATTTCGGCTTCCCACAAAGCCTGCGCCCGCGTGACCTTCGCGGCCCCTCGCTGATCGGCGAACAGCCCGGCAACCGTGGACGGAAGCGCAGCATGTTCCAGCCGATGCGCGAGCGTCGCGAGCATGGCCTCGCTCCGTGCCACGCCGATCACCCCGTCCCAGTCGCGCGCAATGAGCGCCGCCGGATCGCGCCGCCCAGCGAGCAGGTCGACGAAGGCAACAACCGCGCTCACCGCACAGCCTCCGCCCAGAGGTGCTCGACCAGGGCCATGCCCGCCGCGCTGTCGGGATAGGTGATGCCAAAAGCCGGCGTCTCGCGCACCAGTCGCGTCAGCGCGGCAAAGCCCGCTTCCCCGAGGGCGACATAATTGGTCGATGCCTCGGTCAGCCGCACGAACGCCTCGCCCTCGCCCATCGGTTCGCTGCCCGCCTCGCCGCCGAAACGCGGGAAGAGCAGCAGCGCGGGACGCACGGGCTCGTGCATCGCGGCGATCGCGTCGGCGCGCGGGATCAAATGGCGGATATCGCCTTTCGGCGTCCCCGCAAGGAGCGGCCCCAGCCGCGCCGCATCGACGCGCGCCGCGACCTCGGCGATCGCCTCATTCTTCAGGCTGACCGCGCGTGGGAAAGCCAGGGCATCGCCGGGCGCCGGGTCGATCAGCGTGAACTCATCGCCCATCAGCCGCCAGCCGCCCTCGCCCAGCAGCGCCGCGAGCGTCGATTTGCCCGATCCCGACTCGCCCGACAGGATCAATGCGCGGCCGTCTTTCGCAACCGCGCTCGCGTGGAGCAGCATGTGCCGCCGCCAGCCGAGTGCGATCTGCAGGTTCATCCCCATCTCGGCGGCGAGCAGCCCCATCGACAGCGGCAACGGCAGCGCGTCGGGGATGACAAAGTCGCCACCGATATGCACCGAAGGCCGTAGCCAGCGTCGCCACGGCCGCGCCGCGAACAGGCGGACGGTCGCGTCCGCAGGCCGCGCGTCATCCTGTGGGTAGCCGGCATAGAGATGACCCAGCGCCGCGATCGGTTCGGCCCAGTCGCTGCCGATGCGAAACTGCACCGGGCCGACCCTGATGCGCGCACTATGCTTCACGCGCGCTCGACCAGTCCCATCGCCGCCAGTTCGGCGAGCCGCTCGGCAAGGATCGGCTGCACGTCTTCCGCACTGTCGAAATCGAACGCCGCCGCAAGCCGGGCGGCGATATCCGCCGCGTTACATGCCTCGGCACCCATCGCATCGAGAATTTCAGGCATCGGCGCTACCACAAGATGCGTCTGCATCGACCGCCGGTCGAAAATCGCGGTCAGCTCACCCAACGGTTCGACGCGCAGCGCGCCCGGCGGCGCGGCGCGGTAGGCGCGATCAGCCATAATCTTCGGCGGCGGCGGTCAGTTTCGCGAGGATCGCCAGCAGCGTCGCACGTTCGGTCGCGCTGATGTTCGATTCGAGCTGCGCTTCACTGGCCAGCGCCGCAGGAACGATCGCGTCATACAGCGAACGCCCGGTTTCGGTGAGCTCGAGATGGTGCGAACGCCCGTCGACCTCGTGCGCCTCGCGCTCGATCAGCTGGCGATCGGCGAGCGCCTTTGCCGCGCGGTTGACCGTGACCTTGTCCATGCGCGTCGCCTCGACCAGCTCGCGCTGCGTCTTGGGCTGCCCTTCGCCAAGCACCGCCATCAGCCGCCATTCGGGAATCTTCAGCCCGAAGCGGTTCTGATATTCGGCGGCGATCCGGCTCGACAGGGCGTTCGATGCGATGGACAGGCGGTACGGCAGGAAATTATCGAGATTCAGCTTCTTTGCGGCCATGCCTTACCAATCCCCAAACTCGTAACCCGGCAGGTGCCATCCTATCGCCTGTTTCGAACCTGTGAAGGGCGGAACGACGCGAAAATCAGAAAGAAGCGCGCGCGCCGATCCAGAGCGTCCGCGGGGTCGCGCGCTCGACGATCCCCGACGACGAGATTGCGGCGGGCACCAGTTCGTCGAACAGATTTTCGCCCCGCGCCTCGACGCTGATTCCCTCGGCCAGCCGCCACGACAGCCCGGCATCGAGCGTCAGCGCGTCGCCGAGTTCGAGC
>NZ_DASWTD010000487.1:0-15958 GCF_036402335.1 Sphingopyxis sp.
GAAATCGAGGAACGCGAAGAGCAAAAGATCGGCGAGCGATAATGTGTCGCCGGCGATAAAATCGCGTTCCGCGATCAGCGGGTCGAGCCATGCGATCCCATCCTGCGCGATCGCTTTCAGACCGGCCGCGGCTTCGGGCAGGCAGCGCATCCGCGGCTCGAACAGCGGCAGGCCCTCGGCATAGCGGAAGCCGTTGGTCAGCGGCTCGCAGATCTTGATGTCGACGCGGCGCGTCCACATGCGGGTGTTCGCGCGTTCCTCCGCCGTCGTGCCGATCAGCGGCGTTTCGGGGAAGCGCTCTTCGAGATATTCGCAGATCGCGGTGATTTCGGTGAGCACGCTGCCGTCATCGAGTTCGAGCGCGGGGGTCTGGCCCGCGGGGTTCACCTCGACGTTATAGGGCGCACGCCGGTTTTCGCCGCCGCGCAGGTCGATCGTGACCGCCGGAATTTCGATGCCCTTTTCGGCCATGAACATCGTCACGACGCGCGGGTTGGGGCCGATGGAGTTATAAAATTTCATGCCCATCCTCTTCCTCGAGTCTTTTCTAGCATCAAATGCGCAAATCGTCAATTAAGTTGACGATTAATGGAGCCGAACCCCCGGCCGCGGCCAACGCACGCGGTAGAGCGTGCCGGTGGTCGATGCCGTGATCCAGGCGTCGCGCCGGTCGGCACCGCCAAAGGCGATATTGGTAATGCCGATATCAGGCAGCGGCAGGAATTCCGAGCCGGCGCCTTCGGGATCGAAGATGGTGATCCCGCCCTCGACCATCGTGCCGACGCAGATGCGGCCGCTTTCCTCGATCGCCATGCTGTCGAGCAGGCGGAAGGCGGGCGGGGTGCCGACGAAGCGGCCGGCCGCCCATGGCGGCGGCGGCGCGAGTTCGCCGGGCGCCACGATGTCCATCGCCCAGACGCGCGCGGTCATCGTCTCGCTTGCGTAGAGCGTCTTGCCGTCGGGCGAGAGGCCGATGCCGTTCGGGCCCATCATGTCGGCACGCTGGCGGCTGATCTTCGAACCGTCGGCGGCGGCGTAGTAAATCGCGCCATGGTCGCGGCCGCTGTCGCGCACCTGTCCATGATCGGTAAACCAGAAGCCGCCATCTGCGTCGAAGACGATATCGTTCGGCCCCTTGAGTCGCTCGCCCTCGAAGCTGTCGTAGAGCGTCGTCACCGCGCCGGTCGTCAGGTCGACGCGCTGGATCGATCCGCACGCCGCGTCGTTTGCCGCATGGCTCGGAAAGAGCAGCCCGCCGGCCTCGATCCACCGGAAACCGCCGTTGTTGCAGACATAGGCGGCGCCGTCGGGCCCGATCGCGACCCCGTTTGGTCCGCCGCCGAGCTCAGCAACGACCGACAGGCTGCCGTCGGGCGCGATGCGCGTCAGTGTGCCGCGCGCGATCTCGACGAGCAGCACCGACCCGTCGGCCATCGGCACGGGGCCTTCGGGAAAGCGAAGGCCCGTCGCGATGACTTCGGGAGTGCCGTAGTCGCTCATCACCCGTTCGCGGGGCGCGGGGCGCTGAGGAAGTCGGCGGCGTTGAAGCCTTCGGGCGCCGCGACCTCGACGATCGGGTCCTCGCGCGCATCATATTCCATGCGTAGCGCGCGGGTGATCACCGCATGCATGTCGTAGAGGCAGGTGATGTAGGTGAATTCGAAAATCTGTTCGTCGTTCCAGAAGGTCTTGAGCTTGTCGAAGACCTCGAGCGGAACGCGCCCGCCGGCCTGCGCGAGGCAGTCGGCATAGGCGAGCACGGTGCGCTCCTGCTCGTTATAGCAATCGGCGACGGTCCAGTGCGCGATGGCGGCAATTTTCTCCTCGCTGACGCCGAGGCCGCGCAGCGATTTGCAATGCTGCGAAAAGACGAACTGGCTGCCCTTGACCCAGCCCGCGCGCGTCTGCCCGAGCTCGCGCAGCACCGGGTCGATCGTGCGCGCCGGGTTGCGATAGACGGCGAATCCCTTGACCGCATGTTCGAAAATGTCGGGCGACAGCGCGAACACGGTCCACCAGTCGCCCGGCGTGCCCGTCGCGGTGCCCGGCTCGGCCACGGGGTCGCGCTCGCCGAACAGGCGATTGTAGTAAGCGAGGACTGTCTCGTCGGTGACTTCCGAGCGGGGAACCTGACGCAGCACGGGCATGGCTAACTCCTCAGGCGTTCGCAAATTTGCGGAATTCGGCGACGTGCGCGCTGTCGAAATATTCGTCGAGCCGCGTGATCTTGCCTTTCTCGACCTTACACACGATCGCGCAGGGCAGGCGGACTTCGCCGTCGTCATGGACGCGCTTGCCCTTCAGCACATGCTGCTGGACAAAACCGCCGGGGAAGGCGGTCAGCCGGCGCTCGGCATATTCGCGGTCCTTGATCCGCGCGACCATGCCGGTCAGCGTCTGCGCGGTCTGCGCCGGGGTGACGATCAGTTCGTCGGTGTTGTGCCAGATCTCGGCATCGGGGGTGAAACTGCCCAGCATCGTTTCGATGTCGCCCGCTTCGATCGCGTCGAAAAAGCGCTGCGCCATGTCGCGGATATCATTCTCTTCGGCCATGTCTCTCTCCTGTTATTTCGCGCCGAACATGCGGCCGCCATTGGCTGCGATCAGCCCGTCGATATCGTCGCCCCGGTAATCGGGATCTGCGGAGGGACCGAAGGACGCCAGCATATCCTGCGTCACCAGTTCGGCCATCGCCTTCCATTCGGGGTGGGTGAAGATCCAGTATTCGCCAGCCTCGATCGCCTCCACGACGCGCGCGCCGATCTTGCCCGGCGACATGCCGCCCGCAAGCACGCCCTGCATCGCCTGGCTCGTTGCCGCGGCCTTGCCGACCTCGACCTCTACCGGGCGCAGGTCGCGTGTCGTCTCGACGATCCGCGTCGCCGACATGCCGGGCATCAGCACCGAAATATCGACGCAGCTTTCGACGAGTTCGTTGCGCAGCGCCATCGCGATGCCGAGCGTCGCATATTTGGAGCTGATATAGGCGACCGAGATCGGCGGCGGCACGATCGCGACCATCGACGAGGTGATGACGAGATGGCTCGGCTCGCCCGACGCTTTCATCTCGCCGAGGAAGGTGCGGCAGGCATAAAGATGTGCGTGCGCATTGACCGCATAGTTCCAGCGCCAGACGTCGGTGTCATATTGCTCGAACGGCCCCGATCCGCCGCCGACCCCGGCGTTGCTGAACAGGATGCGCACCGGGCCGAAGCCCTGCGCCTTCGCACCGGCTTTTGCCCAGCTGTCTTCGCTTGTCACGTCAAGCTGGAGCCCCAGCGCGTTGGCGCCCTCGCTGCGCAATTCCGCAGCTGCATTTTCGGCACCCGCCGCGTCGATATCGGCGAGGATCACCGATGCCCCCCTTGCGGCGAGTGCCCGGGCGGTGGCGAGCCCGAGCCCGCTCGCACCGCCGGTGATGAAAGCCGTCTTGCCCGCGACATCGGTCATTCGGCGAAATCCTTCTCGAGCGTGCGCGTCATGCGATACTGCGCGATGCCCGCTGCCGCCGCGAAGGGCATCAGCGCCATCAGCGCCCAGCGCAGGCTGTCGACGCCGTGCGCGCCCTTCAGCGCGTCGCTGACGATCCCGGCGAACAGCGGGCCGAGGCCGAGGCCGACGATATTGAACATCAGCATGAGCACCGCGGCGGCGGTGGCGCGGCTGCGCGGCGGGGTCAGGTTCTGCACCAGCGCAAGGGCAGGGGCGACATAGGCGGTGCACGCCGCCATCGGGATCAGCATCAGCGCGAGCGAGAGCTGCCAGGTGTCGACGAGCAGCGCGGCGATGAAGGTCGGGATCAGCACCGCGGTCGCGAGCGCGGGGATCGTGCCATAGGCGCGCGCCGACGTTTTGGCGCGACGACTGACCAGCCAGCCGCCGCCCAAAATGCCGATGCCGAAAGTGATGCCCGCGGCGGGCGCGAACCAGGTCGCCATCGCCTCCAGCGGCATTTTCTGGGTGCGCATCAGGAACGCCGGGATCCAGTTGAGCATGCCATAGCTGACGAAGGCGGCGAGCCCGCTGCCGATCATCACCATGCGCAGCGACGGGCGGCGGACAAACATCGCGAGGCTCTGGCTGAAGGGCAGCGCTTCGTCGGCGGGCTTGTGCGTATCCATTGCGCCGCGCGCGGGCTCGCGGACCAGCCAGATCAGCAGCGGCGCCACCAGGATGCCGACGATGCCGATGACGACGAAGGCATTGCGCCAGCCGATATTCGCCGCCGCCCACGCGCCGAACGCCGCGCCGACGAAGACGCCGAAGGGGCCGTTGCAGGTGAAGATGCCGATTGCGAGCGGACGCTGCGCGGGCGGGAAATAGTCGGCGATGACCGACAGCGATGGCGCGGTGCCGCCCGCTTCGCCCGCACCGACACCAAAGCGCATCAGTGCGAGCTGCCAGAAATTCGATGCCATGCCGCACGCCGCGGTAAAGCCGCTCCACACGACGCACGCGATGCCGATCAGCTTTACGCGGTTCCAGCGGTCGGCCACCATCGCCACCGGCACACCCATTGCGGCGTAGAAGAGCGCGAAGGCGAGGCCGGTAAGCAGCCCGAATTGCGTGTCGCTGAAATCCATCTCGGCGCGGATCGGCTCGACCAGCACCGACAGAAGCTGGCGGTCGACGAAGTTGATCGTGCCGACCACGAACAGCATGATGAGTGCGACGTTTCGGCGCAGCGCGAGGCTGCCGTCGGGCGCCGGAGTGCCTCCATCAAGGGCGGTAGCTTGCGACATAACTCTCCCCAAAACGCACGAGTCTTCCCGGCCGAAAAATACTTAGGTATTTAAGTTTATCTGTCAATGTGCTTTACGGTAGCCCGATAAGAAGCGGGAGAGAAGGCGATGGATATCAAGGGCAAGAGAGCGATTGTCACGGGATCGGCGGGCGGCATCGGCCGCGCGACTGCGGTGATGCTGGCGAGCCGCGGCGCGGCGGAAATCGCGCTGGTCGACGTCAACGAAGCGGGGCTCGCCGAGACGGCGCGGTTGGTCGAAGCCAGGGGTGCGCGGGCGAGCATGCACAGGCTCGACCTGTCCGACATTCCTGCGACCGAAGCCTGGTTCCGCGCGCATGGCGACGTCCATATCTTGCACAACAACGCCGGCGTCGTGTCGGGCCTGCCGCAATTTCCCGACGTCGATGCGGCGCGCATCCGCTGGATCATCGACGTCAACATCACTTCGCTCGTCGCGGCGACGCAGATCGCGGTGCAGGCGATGCGGAAACGCGGGGGCGGGGTGATTATTAACACGGTGTCGACCGTCGCGCTCGGGACGGGCTTCTACGACGCGATGTATGCGACGACCAAGGCGGCGGTGATGATGTTCACGCGCTGCTGCGCGCCGCTGAAGGGTGAATGCAATGTGCGCGTTGCGGGCATGTTGCCCGGACTGGTCGACACGCCGATCCTCGACACGACGGGCGCGGGCGGCAAGTCCGAATGGATGAAGACCGTCCTTGCGAACAACGAGGCGTGCGTGCCCGAAGATATCGCCGGGGGCGTGATCGCGCTGATCGAGGACGACAGCCTTGCGGGCGGCGACTGGGTGGCGGTGCGCCGGCTTGATGGGAAGGTCGAATATCAGTGGGGGCACGCCGATACGGTTTAGCGCGCCGGCGCTTCCAGCATATTCTTGCCAAACAGGTTCGACCATTGCTCCTCGGTCAGCACCGGGCGCGCGCTCGACAGGTTCGCGGCGTTCTTGACGTCGGTCCCCACGATCACCGCCGGGCGTTCGCCGATCCGTGCGAACCAGTCGGCGACCGCGGGATAATCGTCGAGGGTCATTCCGATCGCCCGGATCGCGCGGGTCCACGGCCACGCCGCGATGTCGGCGATGCTATATTCCTCGGCCAGATAGTCGGCTTCGCCCAGCCGGCCATTGAGAACGTGGAGAAGGCGAAGCGTCTCGTTGCGATAGCGCTCGACCGGATAGGCCTGCCCCTCGGGTGCGTAGCGGATGAAATGATGCGCCTGCCCCTGCATCGGGCCGAAGCTTGCCATCTGCCACATCAGCCACTGCTGCGCCTGCGACCGGCGGCGCGGGTTTTCGGGGAGCAATTGCCCGCTCTTCTCGGCCAGATAAAGCAGGATCGCACCGCTTTCGAAGACCGGCAGCGGCGCGCCGCCGCCGACCGGATCATGGTCGACGATAGCGGGCAGGCGGCCGTTCGGGTTGATCCGCCGATATTCGGGGGTCAGATGATCGCCCTCGAGCATGTTCATCGCGATGAGTTGGTGCGGCAGCCCGACCTCTTCGAGCATGATCGAGACCTTGTGGCCGTTCGGCGTAGGGGTGAAATAGACGTCGATCATGCGGAGTTTCCTTCGGCGAAAATAGCGCGGGCGGCGACGAAGGCGGCGTCGAACGCCTCCTTCCCGGCAGGATAGGCGACGACCGTCAGCGTCACCCCCGCGATCTTCCAGCCGTCCTGCCGGACCAGCCGGTGCGTGTAGCGGCCGATGAGGTCGCCGAGCAGCATGCGGTCATCCACGCCGACGACGTGAACGGCATCGACGATGCTCGTGACCATCGCATTGTCGCCATCGATGGTTGGGACGATGTTATGGAGTTGATGCGCGGTCGCGTCGAAGCCTTCGAGCGCCCGGCAGCGGTCGGTCCATTCGTCGGCCGGCACGGTCGCGACGAGCGAGCCGATCGCGCCATAGTCAATCGCGATCTCGTCCGTGAAGAGGGCGCGGTACCCGCCCCAGTCGCACGCATCGAGCGCACTCGCATAACAGGTCACGGCCGCGACTGCTGCTTCCCTATCGAGGAAAGCGTCAATCGCGGCCGATCGCTGGGACATCGAAAAATCGGGCCTAGAATTTGATCCCCGCCTCGACCGAAATGTTGCGGGTCGGTTCGAGATAGAGGATCGCGCGCGGAACGGGCGTGATCGGCGCGGGCAGGTTGAACGCGCTGCCGATCGTCTTCTGGTTGGTCAGGTTTTTCCCGACCAGTGCGACGTGCCAGCTGTCGTCCTGATCGGCGAGCTGGACGCGCAGGTCGACCTTCGCATAGCCGCCCTGGATCCCGAAGATCGGGCTCTGGTTGTCCGAGTTGAAATATTTCGAACGGCCCGAGACGACGCCGGTGATGTCGAACTTCATGTCGCTCGACAGGTCGAAGCGCGCATGCGCGGTGACGCTGCCCGAGAATTTCGACGAATAGGCGACGGGATAGCCCGCGAGGTTGTTCGTCGCCGGCGTACAGGTCGACGGCTGCGAGGCAAGGCAGGCCGCGCCCGGATAATCGTCATATTTGATGTCCGAATAGGCGGCCGACGCGCTGATGTCGAAATTGGGGATCGGATAGACGCTGAGCGATCCTTCGAGCCCCTTCGACGTCGCGGCCGCGGCATTGCCAGTCAGATAACTCGACGTGGCGGGCTGGTAGACCGATACCTGCAGGTCCTTGAACTTGGTGTGATAGGCCGAGAGGTTAGCAACGACCTTGCCGTCGAACAGCGTCGACTTGATACCTGCCTCGAAATTTTCCGACTGCTCGGGCTCGAAGGTGAAGGTGCTGTCGACGGTGCCGAGCGTGTTCGACACGAAACCGCCCGATTTCGATCCGCGGCCCCACGTTGCATAGAGCATGATGCGCGGCGCGATATCATATTGCAGCGTCACCGACGGGTCGACGTTGCCCTCGCTGATCGATCCGTCCGCATTGGTGATCGGGCGCAGTGCGAAGGGCTGTCCGTTGAGGCCGTCGGAGGCGTAGGGGAGCGTCGTGCGGAACGAACCGTCCTTCTTCGTGTGCGTATAGCGCAAGCTGCCGATCACGCGGAACGCGTCGCTGACGTTGAAGGTGCCTTGGCCGAATACCGACCAGCTTTCGGCCTTTTGCCGGAAGATGCTGTCGATGCGGGCAAGATAGGGCCCGTCGTAGATCGGAATGCGCGGATCAGCGGGTGTGGCGCCCGGGATCGTCAGGAACAGGTCGGGGATGTTGAAGCCCTGATATTGCTCCAGCGTATAATTCGACTTGTCGTAATAGGCGCCCGCGATGAATTCGAACGTCTTGCCGGTGGGCGACAGGATGCGGATTTCCTGCGAGAACTGGTCAAAGCGTTCGGGGAAGGCGTTGTACACCGAATTGGCGGTGAAGGCGCCGCCGCTGTTCGGGATCGTCTGGTCGAAGCCGTTGATGATCTTCGACTTGAACCAGCTGTAGCCGGTGACCGAGGTCAGCGTGAAATCGCCGAGCGCGAGATTGCCGACGCCCGAGAGCATCACCGACTTGTTATCGTTGCCTTCGTCGCCAAGCGCGGTACGCTCGATATATCGCGTGGTCTGCGGATCCTGACCGCTCGTCAGCGGGCTCGACACGGTGATGCCGCCGTTGATCTCGCGGTTCCCGTACTCGACCTTTGCGGTGTAGTCGAAGTTGGCCGACGGTTCCCATTTCAGCGTCAGGCGCAGCAGCTGCGACTTGATTTCGGGGTCGTCGTGATCGGTCGCGCGGTTATAGATATAGCCGTCCTGATTGACGATCTTGTACGCGAGGCGCGCGCCGAGCGTGTCGGTGATCGGCCCGGACAGATAGCCCGAAAAATCGGTGCCCTTATGGTCGAAATTGTAAAGGCCGGTGATCGAGCCTTCGAAATCCTTCGTGGGGCCCGCCGACACGACGCTGACCGCGCCCGCCGCGGTGTTCTTGCCGAACAGCGCGCCCTGCGGCCCGCGCAGCACTTCGACGCGCGCAAGATCGAAGAAGGGGGCCTGCGCCTGACGGTTGCGCCCGGCGTAGATGCCGTCGACATAGAGCGAGACCGACTGGTCGAAGGCGAAGTTGGCCGGCGGCGAACCGAAGCCGCGGATATAGATGACGTCGTTGCCCGCGGTCGACTGGACGAAGACGTTCGGCGTGTAGTTCATCACCGCCTTGATATCGCTGGTGTTGAACTCGGCGAGCTTGGCGCCGCTCACGACCTCCATCGAGATCGGCACGTTCTGCAAATTCTGCTCGCGCTTTTGCGCGGTGACGATGATTTCGTTGCTGTTGCTGTCGTCGATGTCCGCCGCGCCGGCGGGGGCCGCCTGCGCCATCGCCGGTGCGGCATTGGCAAGCATCGCGATCGCTGCAACGCCGGACAGCAGGAACTGGTTATGCGCCTTCATCTTCACCCTCCCATAGAGCTTGTTGTCGCGGTTCCGGAAAGCCTTCCGATCCGTCAATCTGATTGACCCTTAGTATACTAATGGTTTTATGCTTGTCCATAGGCTGGAAGAGAGGATTCGCATCATGAACGAAGAAAATCAGCAGGCGGCGCCGGCAGCACTGGCGACGCGTTATCTGTGCACCGCCGAGTTCGAAGTCGGGGGGGGAATCATCGGTATCGGCGCGTCGCCCTTCGGCGACCAGCGGCTCGGCTATATCAGCGGTGGCCGGTTTTTCGGTCCGCGTATCAAGGGTATGGTTCTGCCCGGCGGCGGCAACTGGTCGCGCAGCGGGCGGCTCGGGGACAGTGCCTCGGTGGGCACCTTCGATGCCCGCGCGGTGTGGCAGACCGATGACGGCGACCTCATCTACCTGAGTTACACCGGGCGAAACATCATCCCCGACGATGTGCGCGCGACTTTTATCGATCCGGCGGTGCCCGATGCCGAGGCATCGCGATACTATCTGCGAATCGCGCCGGTGTTCGAAACCGCAAGCGCGAAATATGACTGGCTCAACGGCGTTCTCGCGGTCGGGGTCGGCGAGCGCACCGATTTCGGGGTGCGCCATGTGATCCACGAGGTGCTGTAAGATGATCGACCTCCATTATTCGGCGACGCCGAACGGACAAAAGATCGCGATCATGCTCGAGGAAATCGGCGAGCCGTATCGCGTTATTCCCTATGATATCTTCGACGGCGATCAGCTGACGGCAGAGTTCGGGCGCATCAACCCGAACCACAAGCTTCCCGCCATCGTCGATCGGGATCCGGCGGACGGGGGCGAACCGGTGACGGTGTTCGAGTCGGGCGCGATCCTCCAATATCTGGCCGAGAAGAGCGGGCGGTTCCTGCCCGCATCTGGCGCGGCCCGCGCGGCGACGCTGTCGTGGCTGACGTGGCAGGTCGCAGGGCTCGGGCCGATGGGCGGGCAGGCGAGCCATTTCCTCCGCTACGCCCCGGCGGGGCAGGATTATGCGGTCGAACGCTATACGAAGGAGTTGAATCGTCTGCTGACCGTGCTCGAAAAGCGGTTGGAGAAAAGCGCCTATGTCGCGGGCGACGATTATAGCATCGCCGACATGGCAATCTGGCCCGGCCGCGCGTCGGCGTTCGTGATGGGCATGGGGCTCGACGAATGGTCCGCGATGCGCGACTGGTTCGAACGCATCCGCGAACGCCCCGCGGTAGCGCGTGCCATGGCGCGCGGGGATTTGAAGGCGCCCGCCAAATATGTCGGGCGGCATCAGAGGCTCGACGACCGGGAATGGTCGAACATGTTCGGCGATGCGAACCACGCCGCGGTGAAGGGCGACTGAGGCGGAGGACAAACCCGAAGGCGGCTAAGCGACCGATTGCGGACAGTTGGATGTGCACCCCGGCGAAAGCCGGGGCCCAGAATTCTAACGCGAACTTAGCGTGTTCCCGCATGGGCCCCGGCTTTCGCCGGGGTGCACAAGGGGACAGCTCCCCACCCCAAAGCCGACGATCCGCCTCAGCGCTTCGCGTGCTGGCGGTCGCCCCACAGGATCGCGCGATGCTCGTCGGTGAAGCCCGTCAGCCCGCCCTCGATCGTCTCGGCGCGCGCGACGCCTACCTTCATGCCCTCTGCAACCGCCGGCCGTTCGAGCATCGCGGCTCCCCAGCGGTCGACGTTCGGGAAGCGCCCGGCCTTTTCGATCAGCTGGCGGCGCAGATAGGGCAGCGTCGCCATGTCGGCGATCGTATAATCCTCGCCCGCGAGCCACTCGGCTTCGCCCAGCCTTTTGTCGATTACCATCATCAGCCGGTCGACCTCGCGACTGTAACGATCGATCGCATAGTCGTGCCGGTCCTTGGCATAATGGGTGAAATGCGCCTCCTGCCCGAACATCGGGCCGACGCCCGACACCTGGAACATCAGCCATTGCCAGCAGATTGCGCGCGCCGCCGGATCGGTCGGCTGGAAGCGGCCGGTCTTCTCGGCGAGATAGAGCAGGATCGCCCCGGTTTCCCAAAGCACGAACCGCTCGCCGCCGGGACCCGCGTCATCGACGATCACCGGGGTCTTGTTGTTCGGGTTGAGCGCGAGGAATTCGGGCGTCAGCTGATCACCCGCGAGGATGTCGATATAGTCCAGCCGCCAGTCGAGCCCCATTTCGAGCAGCGCGATCGCGATCTTGCGCGCATTGGGCGTCGGCCCGCCATAGAGCGTGATCATCGCGTCAGGCCTCCCGTCCGAGCCAGCGTTTCAGCACATCGGCGCTATCCTGGCCGACCGTCAGCGGGGCAGGGCGGCGCACGCTGCCCGGGGTGGCCGACAGCTTCGGGAACACCCCCTGCATCGTGACTTCGCCCAGCTCTTCGTCGGCGACGGTCACCAGCGCTTCGCGCGCGGCAAAATGGGGGTCGGCCAGCATATCCTCGGCATCGAAGACGCGGCCTGCGGGAACGCCCGCTTTGACCATCTTCGCTTCGAGCTCTTCGATCGTCAGCGTCTTTGTCCATTCGCCGATCAGCGCGTCGAGTTCCTCCTGCCGCACCCCGCGCGCCCGGTGCGTTGCATAGCGTTCGTCGCTGGCGAGTTCGGGCTGCCCCATCGCGGCGGCGAGGCGCGCGAAGACGCCGTCCTGGTTGGCGCCGATCAGATATTCGCCGTCGCTGCACGGATAGACGTTCGACGGCGCGATCGCGGGCAGCGTCGATCCGGTACGACGGCGCTTGGTGCCGCTCGCCGAATAGTCGGACACGGTCGATTCCATCACCTGCAGCACCGCCTCATATAGCGCGGAGTCGACGATCTGGCCTTCGCCGGTCCGGCTGCGATGATGAAGCGCCGCGAGTGCGCCCATGCATCCATACGTGGCGGCGAGCGTGTCGCCGATCGATACCCCCATGCGCGCGGGCGGCAGGTCGGGATAGCCGACGATCCCGCGCCAGCCGCCCATCGCTTCGCCGATGCCACCGAAGCCTGCGCGCGAAGAATAGGGCCCGGTCTGGCCGTAACCCGACACGCGCACGACGATCAGCCCGGGGTTGGTCTTGCGCAGCTCGGCGGGATCGAGGTTCCATTTCTCGAGCGTGCCGGGACGGAAATTCTCGATCAATATGTCGGCCTTTGCGATCAGTTCGCGTGCGAGTGCCTGACCGTCTTCCGACCGCAGATCGACTGCGACCGAATATTTGTTGCGCGCGATCACGCGCCACCAGCTTGGGCGGTCGCCCTGGCCCCAGTTGCGCATCTGGTCGCCGGTCACCGGAGGTTCGAGCTTGACGATTTCGGCGCCCATGTCGCCGAGGAGCTGTCCGCAAAAGGGGCCGGCGATCAGCTGCCCCATCTCGACCACTCGGATGCCCTCCAGCGCGCCCCCGCTGCCCGTCTCGCTCATATCATTCCTTTCGCGGCCGACTTTGGTAAAGACGGCCTGCTGCCCATGGCCATTGTATACTTAGAATGCTATGTAATTTTCAACCTGCTAAATGACTCAAGATAATCAGGACGCAAGATGTTGAAAAATCCACAGGTGGAAATGGTCGAAGTCGGCCCGCGCGACGGCTTGCAGAACGAAGCCACGATCGTTTCGACCGCCGACAAGCTCGAACTGATCCGCCGCGCGATCGACTATGGCATCCGGCGTATCGAGGTGACGAGTTTCGTCAATCCGAAGAAGGTGCCGCAGCTTGCGGATGCCGAGGAACTGGTGGCGATGCTTCCCGGGCGCGACGACGTCACCTACATCGGTCTCGTCCTCAACCGCCGCGGTGCCGAGCGCGCTCTGGCAACGGGCCGCATCGACGAACTCGGCGCGGTGTGCGTGACGAGCGATAGTTTCGGCATCCGCAACCAGGGGCAAAGCTCGGATGAATCGCTGGCTGCGGCGATCGAGATCGTGACGCTGGCAAAGGCGGCGGGGCGCAGCGGCCAGATCACCATCGCGACCGCCTTCGGCTGCCCGTTCGAGGGCGAGGTCGCCATCGACCGCGTCGTCGAGATGGCGAAGCGCGCCGCCGACGCGTACCCGTGCGAAATCGCGCTCGCCGACACGATCGGCGTGGGTGATCCGGCGCGTGTGGCCGAGATGGTGGGGCGCGTGCGCGCGGCGGTCGGCACTCTCCCCGTACGCGTCCATTTCCACAACACGCGCGGCACCGGCCTCGCCAACGTCTGGGCGGCGGTGACCGAAGGCGCGGCGACGGTCGATGCGGCACTCGGCGGGCTCGGCGGCTGTCCCTTCGCGCCAGGCGCCGCGGGGAATGTCGCGACCGAAGATGTCGTCTACATGCTCGAACGCAGCGGGATTGCGACCGGAGTCACGCTGCCGAAAACAATCGAGGCGGCGGGGTGGCTCGCCGGCGTCATGAACCGCCCGCTGCCCGCAATGGCCAGCAAGGCGCCAGCCTTTCCGGGCTAAGGCTCAGATCAACCAGAAAGCGAACGCCAGCGCGGTGGCAAAGCTGGTCACCGACGCCGCGGCGACCGGAATCGCCGCGCGCCATCCCATTTCGAGCAGCAGGTCCATCCGCGTCCGCATCGCGGTCGCGGTCACGGCGAGCAGCAGCAGCGCCTTCGACGCGGTCAACGCGGCGTCGCGTACCATGTCGGGGATCGGCACGCTGCTGTTCAGTGTCACCATCGCAAAGAAGGCCACGATGAACCAGGGGAGGGCGAGGCGGCGCCAGATGCGCGTGTCGCTGCCGTCTTCGGGCTTCAGGAGCAGCCCGACGAGCGCGACGACGGGTGCAAGCAGCGCGACGCGCGCGAGCTTGACGATCGTCGCGCTCGCCCCCGCAGCGTCGGAAAAGGCATAGCCGCCGCCGATTGCCTGCGCGACGTCATGGATCGACGCGCCGATCAGGAACCCCGCCTGCGCGTCGTTCAGCCCGAACCTCGCGGCAAGCAGCGGATAGATCGTCATCGCCAGCGCGCTCGCAAGCGAGACTCCGACAAGCGTCAGCGCGAATTGCGCCTGCGACAGGCGCCGCTTGCCGATCACGCCATAAAGCGCGAGCGCCGCGCTCGCCCCGCAGATCGCGGTCGCACCGCCCGCGAGCAGTCCGCTATAGGGCGATTGCCCCGAAAGCCGCGCGCCCAGAAAGCCTGCGCCCATCGTCAGCGTCATGATGACGACCAGCGCGGCAAAGGGCACCGGCCCGAGTACCGCAATCTGCAGAAAGGTCACCTGAAGCCCCAGCACGACGATCCCGACGCGCAAAAAGGTGCGCGAGGCGAAATCGAGTCCGCGGTGCGTCGCCTCGTTCGCCGACATGAAATTGAGCGCGAGCCCGACGAGCAGGCCCAGCAGGATGATCGGAAAATCATAATGGTCGGACAGCCATGCCGCCGCCGACGATGCCGTCGCGCAGGCGGCGAGGCCGGGGAAGAGGCTACCTTTCGGCGCCGTCCCGGCCATCGTCTGCGCGAGATGCAATTCGCCGAACAGGTCGCCGCCGCCCGGCATATTGTTCCAGTGCGCGTGGCGCATCGACGTCAAATCATTTCTGTCTAACGCTGTCATAGAATCGGCCCATATCGTCAAGGCGGGTACGGGCGCAAGGCTTCTCTTGCGGAGGGCAGGGTGCCCGGCCTAAGCAGACAGCGATGGTCAACGGGCCGAAACGGGGAGACGCGCGATCGTGACAGGATTCTGCCAGCCGGGGACGGAGCGTGTGCGCGCATGACCCGGGCGACGATCAAGGATGTCTCGCGTGTCGCGGGCGTGTCGATCAAGACCGTGTCGCGTGTGCTCAACAAGGAACGCTATGTCAGCGACGACATGCGGCAAAAGGTCGAGGAAGCGGTCGCGCGCCTCAACTACCACCCCAGTCTTGCCGCGCGCACGCTCGCCGGGCGGCGCTCGTTCCAGATCGGGCTGATCCACGACAACCCTAGCCCCTATTATATCTTCAACATGCAGGCGGGGGTCGGCCAGCGCTGCCGCGAGGCCAATTTCCGCATGATCATCCAGCCATGCGACATCGCCTCGCCTGGGCTCGTCGACGATATCGGCGCGCTGATCGACCAGGCGCAGCTCGACGGCATCATCATGACCCCGCCGGTAACCGACGTCGGGACCGCGCTCGCCGAACTGTTCCGCCGCAAGATCCCCGTCGTGCGCGTCCAGCCGGGCACCGACCTGACCGCGACCTCTGCGGTCTATATCGACAATGTGCAGGCGGCCGACGACATGACGGCGTATCTGATCTCGCTCGGCCATCGCCGCATCGGGCTCGTCACCGGCCACGCCAATTATTTCGCCAGCGGCCAGCGCCTCACCGGTTACCGGCAGGCGCTCCAGCGCGCAGGGATCGGCTTCGACGCGGCGCTTGTTTATCCCGGCCAGTTCGATTTCCAGTCGGGCGCTGCAGCGGCCGAGGCGCTGCTGGCGCTGCCCGAGCCGCCGACCGCGATCTTCGCGAGCAGCGACGAAATGGCCGCGGGCGTGCTCGCGGCGGCGCACCGTATGGGCATTTCGGTCCCTGGCCAGCTCTCGGTCGCGGGTTTCGACGACACCGATCTCGCGCAGGTCGTCTGGCCGTCGCTGACGACGATCCGTCAGCCGATCCGCAATCTCGGCTATGCCGCCGCCGACCTGCTGCTTGAATTCGGCGAGACGATCGAGCGCCGGCAACTTCCGCACGAACTGATCGTGCGCGGATCGACGGCGGGACCGAAGGGCTGAAGGCGGCCGATTGCTGCGCATCCACCATCGTCACCCCGGACTTGACCCGGGGTCCCGCTGCCTTGGGAAGCGTGCCCCTACCTTCAAAAGCGGGATCCCGGGTCAAGCCCGGGATGACGAA
>NZ_DASWTD010000488.1:0-2322 GCF_036402335.1 Sphingopyxis sp.
CCCGACATAGCTGTTCACCGTGCCGTTCAGCGCGATCTGGTCGGTAATCGACGCGCCCGAGGCCGAGGTGAAGCGGTTGAGGACGATATAACCCGGCGTGTTGCCGACGAAGTTCAGCGTGTTCCCCGATGGCAGGAAATCGACCACACCGTCGACCGGCGCGTTCGACGGGGTCCAGGTGACGATGTTCTGCGATCCGTTGACGTTGACCGTCGAGGGGTTCGCCCCGGTGCCGGCTGTCGTACCCGCGGGCAGGTTGGTGACCGTCCCCGATCCCGCCACCTGCGCCATCGCCGGCCCGCCGTGGGCGAGCGCCATCAGGCCCGCAGCGATCGCACAGGTTTCGAGCAGGCGGCGCTTGCCCTTGCGGATCGGAGCCGGAGTTGCCGTGGCACGCATGTCAGTCATCCTCGATGCAAGGTCATGGGCAAAGGTCATGTCAGCGCGCCCTCACGCCGAATTGGGTGGTCAGCGACACCAGCAACCGCGGATCGGGTTTTTCGGTCAGGAAGCCGCCGCGGTTGAGCGGGACCGCCAGCGTCACGTCGAGCCGGCCGAGATCGCCATAGGCGACGCGCACCCCGCCCCCCGCCGAATAGAGTTTCTGCGGGTCGAGGCCGTTGAATGCCCTGTCCTTGTTCCACACCCAGGTCGCGTCGAAAAAGACGAAGGGCTGGAAGGCAAAGCTTTTCGTGTTGGTGGGGACGAACGAGCCGTAACGCGCCTCGAGCGCGACGCCGACGCCGCTGTCGCCGATCACCGTGCCCGGATCGAATCCGCGCCCGACGGTGAAATTGCCGCCCGAAAATTCCTCATAGGCGAGCAGCGGATCGCTCGCCCATTGCGCGCGCGGTGCTGCCGACAGCGTGAACAGCTTGGCCGGCCGCCATTCGGCGAGCGCGTTAGCGCGGACGACGAACGCGTCGGGTTTGCCCTCGACGCGGGTCAGCGGTACCACGCCGGGCAGGAAGCAGGCGGCGCCCGTAGGTCCGCAATCATCGCTCGCGCCAAGGAAATCCACGCCCTGCCGCACTTCGAGCGAAGTGGTGTAGGACCAGCGCGGCTCCGACGGGCTGAACCCGCTGCGCCCCGAAACCGAGTCGGGATCGATCCAGCTTGCATCGGCACGGAGGTTGAAGACGCGCAGACGGTCGCGGTTGATCGGGACGCCGCCGAGGCCGATGTCCTGGTCGATGATGTCGAGCCCGCCGCCGAGCGTGATCCGCTCGGCCTGGGTCAGGGTGAGTGGATAGGATGCGAAGAGGCTGGCGATCTGCGTTTTCGACTTGATCGGAAGGGTGGCGACATCGGGGCGCGTCCACGCGTAGGTATAGCTGGCGCCAAGGCGCAACCCGTCGCCGCCGACGCGGAACTCGTGCGCCAGTTGGACGACATTCTGCTCGTCGAAATCGGGGGTCGTGTAGAAGCTGGCGGTGGTGAGATCGCCCATGCCGGTGAGCCCCGCGAAACGAACGCGCGCAGTGCCGCCCCAGCGGCCGACGTCGCGCGAGCCGAAATTCTGGGCGTTGAAGTCGAAGGTGACGGGCGTGCGCGCGACGGTCACTTCGCCGACGACCTCGCCGGGCGCGGCACCCGGGCGCAGCGTCAGCCGGGCGTCGAGCCCGGGAATGTCGCGCGCGAGCAGCAGATAGCGTTCGGCGTCGACGATGTTGAACACCGGCTGGTCGTCAAGCCGCGACAGATAGCGTTGCAAAAGCCGTTCATTGGCACCGGCATCGCCGCGCACTTCGATGCGCGTCATCCGTGCCGCGAGGATGTCGAGCCGAACGATACCGTCGCCGATCGTCTGCGCGGGCACGCGGACGGCCGCCAGATAGCCTTTCGAGCGCAGCATCGTCGCGGCGCGGTCGCGAATGTCGCACACGACCGAGATCGGCAGTTCCTGCCCGACGCGATCCGACCAGCTCGGCGCGAGCGTCGCGGCATCGATTCCCTCGACGCTCGAAAACTCGACCCCGCGCAGCGTGAAGCGGACGTTGGCGAATTGGGGATCGGCGAGCGGGCAGGGCGCACGCTCGATACTGTCGTCGGCGGAGACGACCTGTTCGTTCGGCTGCGTTACCGGGGCCAGCACCGGTTGCTGGATTTCCTCGCGCGTGGGAATTTGCGGCGTCGTCTGCGCCAGTGCCGCCGCCGGCAGCGCCGCGGCGGCGAGCCCGGCCGAACATGCGAGCGCCCGGCGGATCGCGGTAGGTTTCGGCGGCGCGATCGCAATGTGTCCCAGATCCCCCCTGATCATCACCACCCCTTGTGTGCGAACGCGGCTGCAGTGTCGCAGCGCGCCATTTCAACCGGCTCTGC
>NZ_DASWTD010000489.1:0-4057 GCF_036402335.1 Sphingopyxis sp.
ACAGCTGAAAGCCGGCATCACCGCTTCGACCGCGAAGCGGCGCGCCAAACTGGTCCGCAAGAACCAGCATGCCGACAAGATGCGCAGCGTCCTCGGCAAGCTTCAGGTGTTGCAGGAAGAGCAGATCAAGGACGTCCAGCAAAAGCTGGCACAGGCCGGCATCCGGTCGAAAGACCTCGCCGTTGCGGTCATCTTTGGCCGCATGGTGCTCCCGGTCGTTTTCGGCGGCGTCGCCGCCTTCCTGATCTACTGGGTCGACCTGTGGCCCACGCTGACACCGTTCAAGCGCTCGGGTGCAACGATGGCGATGCTGCTGCTCGGATACAAGGCGCCCGACCTGTTTGTGGCGAACAAGCGCGCAAAGCGGACCGATGCGATCCGCAAGGGGCTGCCCGATGCGCTCGATCTGCTCGTGATTTGCGCCGAAGCCGGCCTGACGGTCGACTCCGCCTTCTCGCGCGTCTCGAAGGAACTGGGCCGCGCCTATCCCGAACTGGGCGAAGAATTCGCGCTGACCTCGATCGAACTCGGCTTCCTCACCGAACGCCGTCAGGCGTTCGAGAATCTCGCCTATCGCGTAAATCTGGAATCGGTGAAGGGTGTCGTCACGACCATGATCCAGACCGAGAAATACGGCACGCCGCTCGCGTCGGCGTTGCGCGTCCTATCGGCCGAGTTCCGCAACGAACGCATGATGCGCGCCGAGGAAAAGGCGGCGCGCCTTCCCGCGATCATGACGGTGCCGCTGATCCTGTTCATCCTGCCCGTGCTGTTTATCGTCATTTTGGGCCCGGCCGCCTGTTCGCTGAGCGACGCGATGTCGGGCGGGTCCTTCGGCTAAGCCAAGGCTGGTTCGGAACAATAAAAGGGGGCCGCTGCGACGGCCCCCCTTTTTCAACCGACCTGCTGTTCGATCGCACCGAAAATGCTGTGGTGCCGGTCATCGTCCATCCAGATCCGGACCATGTCGCCCTTTTTCATGAAAGGCGTTGCGGGTTCGCCTTGCTGGATCGTTTCGACCGTCCGCACCTCGGCAAGGCAGCAATAGCCAAGGCCGCCCGCCGCGATCGGCTTTCCGGGGCCCCCGTCGGCATCGCGGTTCGACACCGTTCCCGACCCGATGATTGTCCCCGCGCCCAGATCGCGCGTCTTCGCCGCGTGTGCGATCAGCGCGCCGAAGTCGAAGGTCATGTCGATGCCCGCGTCGACGCGGCCGAGCGGCTGGCCGTTGAGGTCGACGCAAAGCGCACCGTGCAGCTTGCCGTCCTTCCAGCGTTCGCCCAGCGATTCGGGGGTCACAAAGACCGGCGACATCGCGCTCGACGGTTTCGACTGGAAAAAACCGAACCCCTTGGCGAGTTCGGCCGGTATCAATCCGCGCAGCGACACGTCGTTGGTGAGGCCAACGAGAAGGATCTTCTCGCGCGCCGCAACCGCATCGATGCCGGCGGGGACGTCGCCCGTCACCACCACCACTTCGGCTTCCATGTCGCAACCCCATGCCGGGTCGGCCAGCGGGATGGGGTCGCGGGGCCCGAGGAAGGCATCGCTGCCGCCCTGGTACATCAGCGGATCGTGCCAGAAGCTGTCGGGCATTTCGGCGCCGCGCGCCTGCCGCACCAGCGCGACATGGTTTACATAGGCGCTGCCGTCGGCCCACTGATAGGCGCGCGGCAACGGCGATGCGGCATCACGCTCGTGAAAACGCTCTTTCGGGATCGCATCATGGTTGAGGTCTTCGGCGAGCGCGGCAAGCCGTGGTGCCCCATAGGCCCAATTGTCGAGTGCGGCCTGGAGTGTCGGCACGATCTGGCCCGCGTCCGCATACCAGGCGAGATCGTCCGAAACGACGACCAGACGACCATCGCGACCTTTTTTGAGCGAAGCTAATTTCACGAAAACTCCTTTGGCTGACGATGCGGCTGAACCGACATCGCATCAAAGGAGCGGCAATCAGCGCGACGTCGTGATCGAGGCGAAACAGGTAAAGCCGCTCTGCCCCGCCTGCAAGCGCCGGATATACTGAAGATACGCCTGCGACTGATTATAGCTCGCCCCGGGCAGCGTCTGGCCGCGGAAGGCGCGCTTCACTTCCTCGCCGGTGAAAGGCCGCGGCGAGCCCGGAAAGGCGCCCTTTGTGCCGGGGGGCACCAGATTGCCCTTGGGATCGATATACTTGCCCGCGGCGGTCGGCGCGGGAACCGGAATCTGGCAATTCATCACCGATACGGCGGTCTGTGCAAAAGCCGGACGGATCGTGAGCGCCGCCGACACGCCGACAGCACCAAGCGCCAGCATCCTGCGCCGCGAAGGAATGGTTTCTTCGGTCTCGGCAGGATCGGGGGCGGGAATGTCACTATTTTCCATGTCCGGCGCATAACCCAATGAGGCCTCGAGGAAAAGCAAAAGGCCGCGCGCCGCGCCTTGCTTCCCGCTTTGGGACATTCGCGGAAAGGAGATTAATCGCCGCAAACCACCTTGCGAATCCCGGCGGCTTTGTGCGAGGCCCTCGGGCGATGTTCGATCGCCTCTCCAGCCTGGTAATTGCTCTGACGCTGGTCGTCATTGCCGCGATCTTTGCGACGCTGGCAGACGGCGATCCGCTGGCTATCGCGATCATGGTGATCGCGGGCTTCGCCGCGGCCGCCACCGTTTACAGCGCGCTGCCCGCGCCCCTGCCCGATGCCCAGGGCGCCGGCGTTCCGCTTGCCGACGCACCGGCCATATCGCTTCTCCGTCATCCCGATTTCGCGCACTGGGTGGATCAGGAAAAGGAGCCGCTGCTCGGTACCGCCGACAATATCGTTACAATCGCCAATGATGCCGCGATCCGCCTGCTCGGGCGGCACATCGTCGGAGCCGATGTCCGCACCGCGATCCGCCACCCTGCAGCGACCGACTGGCTGTCGCGGATCGGAAATATTCCGCTCGAAACGGTCAACCTGATCGACTTTCCGCGCCCCGGTCAGCGCTGGACGATGCGGATCGCCGCGCTGTCGGGCAGCGAACATATCATCTTCCTGTCCGACCGGTCCGCGATCGATGCCGCCGACCGGATGCGGTCCGATTTTGTCGCCAATGCGAGCCATGAATTGCGCACCCCGCTCGCCGCGATCCTCGGCTATGTCGAAACGCTGCAGGACATGAACGGCGAGACCGATGCGGGAATCCGCCATCGCTTCCTGTCGATCATCGAGCGCGAAGCCCGGCGAATGCAGCAACTCGTCATCGATCTCCTCTCGATCTCGCGCGTCGAAGCCGACCGCTTTCGCCGCCCCACTACCCCGGTGGATCTGGCCGCGATCGTGCGAACGACGATCGCGCAGCTTCGCGACAGCGAGCAGGCGCGGGCGAAGGATGTGGTCGCAAAGCTCGGCGACGGACCACAACCGATGCTCGGCGACGAAGCGCAACTGGGGCAGCTCGCGCACAATATTATCTCGAATGCGATGAAATACGGCCATGCCGGCACGCCGGTGACGGTCGAACTGGTGCGCGAAGGACGCCGCGCGCGATTGTCGGTGAACGACGAGGGGGACGGCATCGCACCCGATCATCTGCCCCGTCTCACCGAGCGTTTCTATCGCGTCGATGAGGCGCGCAGCCGCTCGGTTGGCGGTACCGGCCTTGGCCTTGCGATCGTCAAACATATCAGCGAGCGCCATCAGGGGCAGCTCGACATCGTCAGCGAAGTTGGCAAAGGCACGCGTGTTTCGGTGACTTTTCCACTCCGTACGGAAGGCTGAAGACGACCGGCCAAAAGCGCGAATCCCGGGCTATCCTTGACTTTTCGCGTTTCAAGGCCCATCTTCAACAAGCTATCGTCGCCTACGACGGATTTTTTTGCCTGAATGGCGGACACTTCCATCCTCACGCTACCTGGCGCCATCGGCATAGGGCCGATGGTAACTCCGATTCCGTGAAAGGAACGACCCATGCCCATCGGCACCGTAAAATTCTTCAACACCGAAAAAGGCTATGGCTTCATCGCCAACGAGGACGGTTCGGGCGACAATTTCGTCCACATCACCGCCCTTGAACGCGCCGGGATGACGAC
>NZ_DASWTD010000490.1:0-5888 GCF_036402335.1 Sphingopyxis sp.
ATGGATAACCGGTTCGGCGATATCGAGACTTTCCTTGCCGTGGCGAACGGCGGCAGCCTTGCATCGGCCGCGAAGGCCCTGCGCCTGACGCCGTCGGCGGTCAGCCGCAGCATCGCACGGCTCGAACAACGGCTTGGCGTCACGCTGATGCGCCGCACGACGCGCTCGCTGGCGCTCACCGTCGAGGGACAGGCCTATCGCGACCGGATGAGCGTGCTGCTCGCCGATATCCAGGCGGTCGAGGCTGGCCTCGGCAGCGAGCAGCGCGGCCCGCGGGGCCTTCTCCGCATCAACGCCTCGCCCTCGATCGGCACGATGGGGCTGCTGCCGATCCTGCCGCGTTTCACCGCGCGCTATCCCGACGTCACCATCGACCTCGCATTGTCCGATACAATCGTCGACCTGGTCGAGGAACGCGCCGACATCGCGATCCGTATCGGCCCGCTTCGCGATACGCAGCTCCGCGCCAGGAAGCTTGGGCACAGTCGCATGATATTGGTCGCCAGCCCCGACTATCTGGCCCGCCGCGGCACGCCGGAGACGCCTGACGATCTTGAAGCGCATGACTGCCTGCGCTTCAGCTTTCGCCGCTCGGTCGACAGCTGGTCTTTCCGTGTCGGCGGCAAGACCGTGCAGCGCCCCGTGCACGGCAGCTTCTTCGGCAATTCGGGCGAGGTGGTGCGCCAGATGGCGGTCGCGGGCGGCGGGATTGCGCGGCACGGGCGCTTTCACGTCGCGCGGGATATGAAAGCGGGACGGCTCATCGAGGTGCTGCCCGATTTCAATCCGGGCGACGGCGAGGACATCCACGCGCTTTACGCACCCGAAGATCGGGCGGCGGCGCGCATCCGGGCGTTCCTCGACTTCCTCGACGAAGAGCTGGTGATCGCCCCCTAGCCGATCCGGTACGGCACGACGTCGCGCCGGTCGGGGTCGACGAGGATCGGGCGGTCGCTTGGCGGAAAGGCCCGCTGGTCGCAATCGTCGCGCGGGCAAATGCGGCACGACAGGCCGATACGCGTCGCGGCTTGCGGCGCAGCGACATCGACCCCGTCGGCGTAAACGAAATCCCCCGCATATTGCGCCTCGCATCCAAGCGCGACGGCATAGCGGCGCGGGCTGCGCGCATAGCTGCCCGAGGGTTTCACCAGCCCCTTCGCCATCGACACATAGCGCAGGCCATCGGGCGTTTCGGCAAGCTGGAACAGGATGCGGTCGGGGATCGCCGCGGCTTCGTGGACGATCCACAGCGGGCAGGCGCCGCCGAAGCGCGCGAATTGCAGCCGGGTTGCGCTGTGCCGTTTGGTGATATTGCCCGCCATGTCGACACGGCAGAAGAACATCGGGATGCCCCGCGCTCCGGGGCGCTGGAGCGTCGAGAGGCGGTGGCACGCCTGTTCGAAACTGACCCCATATTGCATCCGCAGCCGGTCGATATCGTGTCGCACGGCGCGTGCGCTGGCGCGGAACGGCGCGTAGGGCATCAGCACCGCGCCCGCGGCATAGTTGGCGAGGCCGACATGGAGCAGCTGGCGCGCCGCAGCGGTGCGGAGCGGCGAGGCTTCGACGACCGCTGCGATCTCGTTCGCAAGTGCGAGCGCTGCCAGTTGGTGCGCGAGCTGGAAGCGCCGGCTTTCGGCAGGCTGCGACGGGTCGATCACGAGATGCCGCATCGTCGCGTCGAAATCGCGCAGGCTGACAGTCTGCTGATAGATGATTGAAATGCCCAGCGCATCGCGTAGCCGCCGCTCGATCGTCTCGACCGCGGGCGAGGGGTCCTTGCCGCGGAGCTGCCCCGCCAGCGCCTCGGCCGCGCGGTCGATGCTGTCGACATAATTGCCGGCGTCGTGAAACCAGTCGCGCACCTCTTCCCACGGCAGGCGGCTTCCCTCGGCTGTGCCGCCGGTCAGCGCCTCGTCGATGATCTGCAGCCGCTGTCCCGCGCGGCGATAGGCGGCGTGGAGTGCGACGAACTGGTCGGTGAGTTGCGGCTGCTGCAGCGCCGCACGTTCGAGTTGCTCTGGTGGAAGCGGTGCGGCGGCGAACAGCGGATCGGCCGCGGCCTCGCGTAGCGCGCCGTGCCTGCGATCGCCGGCGTCGGCCGCAACCTCCTCCCATTCGAGCGGGAACAGTTTTTGCAGGCGATCGAGCAGGGTAGGGGTGAGCGGCCGGTCGTCGTGCTCGATCTGGCTGAGGTAAGAGACCGATATGCCGAGGACCGCAGCGAACTCCGCCTGCTTCAGGCCGCGTCCGATCCGGACTTGCCGTAGCCGCGTTCCGGCGAATATGCGTTGACGGGCCACCGAACAACACCCTCGACCGTCCCCGGCGCGGGTGCCGGAACGTGCCCCCTCTCCGTGGACTCAGAAAGACCACGCCCCGACACCATCAAGACGGAGCGAAGCGGGTCGAGCCATAATTTGCAAAGTTGGATTTTGCAAATTTGCAAATTCACATTTGCATGATGGCCAACGCACGGGCAGACGACGCTTTCCCATTCTGACGGAGAAGCCTGTGTCCGCCAATATCGCCGAAATGGAACGCCGCCGCGCCGCCGCCGCCCTCGGGGGCGGGCAGAAGCGCATCGACGCGCAGCACGCCAAGGGCAAGCTTACCGCGCGCGAACGGCTTCATGTGCTGCTCGACGAAGGCTCGTTCGAAGAGCTCGACACCTATGTCGAGCATAATTGCACCGATTTCGGGATGCAGGACCAGAAGGTGCCGGGCGACGGCGTCGTCACCGGATCGGGCACGATCAACGGCCGCCTCGTCTATGTCTTCAGCCAGGACTTCACGGTCTTCGGCGGCTCGCTTTCCGAGCGCCATGCCGAGAAGATCATGAAGGTGATGGACAATGCGATGAAGGTCGGCGCGCCGGTCATCGGCCTCAACGACAGCGGCGGCGCGCGCATCCAGGAAGGCGTCGCGTCGCTCGGCGGCTATGCCGAGGTCTTCCAGCGTAACGTGCTCGCATCGGGTGTCGTACCGCAGATCAGCCTGATTATGGGGCCGTGTGCAGGCGGTGCGGTTTACTCGCCCGCGATGACCGACTTCATCTTCATGGTGAAGGACAGCAGCTATATGTTCGTCACCGGCCCCGACGTCGTGAAGACTGTAACCAATGAGGTCGTTACGCAGGAACAACTCGGCGGCGCGATCACCCACACGACCAAAAGTTCGGTCGCCGATAATGCATTCGAAAACGACATCGAGGCGCTGCTCGCCGCGCGCGATTTCTTCGATTATCTGCCCGAGAACAACCGTAGCGGTGTTCCGGTCCGCCCGACCAGCGACCCCTTCGATCGCGCCGAGCCGAGCCTCGACACGCTGATCCCGCCGAACGCGAACCAGCCCTACGACATGCACGAACTGATCCGGAAGACCGTCGATGAAGGCGACTTTTTCGAAGTGCAGCCGGCCCATGCCGCGAACATCATCTGCGGCTTCGGTCGCATCGAGGGGCGTACGATCGGGATCGTCGCGAACCAGCCGCTCGTGCTCGCGGGCGTGCTCGACATCAATTCGTCGAAGAAGGCCGCGCGTTTCGTGCGCTTCTGCGACGCGTTCGAAATCCCGATCGTGACCTTCGTCGACGTCCCCGGCTTCCTGCCCGGCACGGCGCAGGAATATAACGGCATCATCAAGCATGGCGCGAAATTGCTCTTCGCCTATGCCGAGGCGACGGTGCCCAAAATCACCGTAATTACGCGCAAGGCCTATGGCGGCGCGTACGACGTGATGGCGTCGAAACATCTGCGCGGCGACCTCAACTATGCCTGGCCGACCGCTGAAATCGCGGTGATGGGCGCGAAGGGCGCGGTCGAGATCATTTTCCGCAGCGACATCGGCGACCCCGAAAAGATCGCGCAGCGCACGAAGGAATATGAGGACCGCTTCGCGAACCCGTTCGTCGCAGCATCGCGCGGCTATATCGATGAGGTCATCCATCCGCATAATACGCGCAAAAGAATCGCGCTGGGGCTGCGCAAGCTCAGGAACAAGAGCCTTGAGAACCCGTGGAAGAAGCACGACAATATTCCGCTTTGAGGCTGTGATGGCAGGCACAACATATTGGCGACGCAAAGGTCAGTAACGACGGGCGGCGATGCCGTCTTTCGAAGCCAATGACGAGGTTTGACAATGTTTGATGCTCTCCTGTTCTTTTCCGCCGCGATGGCGTCGATCGTCCCGAGCGAGCCGACCGCTGCCGACACGGCTTTGCCCGTCCAACTCGGCGACGAGGCGCAACCCGATCTCGACGAGGCCTTTATCGCGGCGTTCCAGCTTGGCGGGCCGCCCGCCGAAGTTGGCGAAGCGGTCCGCACGCTCGATGGCGAAGCCTATTATTTCAAGCCCGTCGCCATCCATGCGATCGGCGACGACATCTGGGCCTTGCTGAGCGTCGGTCATCAGGATGAAGCGGGACATGTCAGCACCGGCATCAACGCGATCCATTATCTGCGCGATACCGAAGGCGGCTGGCAGCGGAAGGGCGAGTGGTTCGGCAATGGTGCAACCGGAACCTTCGGTAATGGCGCGACCGCGTGGGGGTTCAGCCGTGCGCTCGGCAAGAACCCCTATCTGCTGACCTCCGGCGGGGGCGTGTGGCAGGGCTGCGCTGTCGGTTCGGCGGTGCTGACCGAACTGGCCCCCGACGCCCCGGTCGACCGCGGCAGCTTTACCGATAGCATGAGTTCGGGCGCGGGCGTCGGCCAGAAAGAACAGGAATATGACGGGAAGATCATTTCCGCGATTCCCGACAGGAGCTTTACCGTCGCCTACACCGGCACGCGTGCGATCCGGCAGAACTATGTTTTGAAGAACGGCAAATATGAACTGGTCGGCAAGGACCGGATTCCGGGGTGTTAAGGCGGGTCCGAGGATAGGAAAATGGCAAAATATCATGCGTTGATCGAATGGGAGGCGTCGTCCGCTGACGATGTTTTGGGAGGCAAGTACGGCCGTGGCCATCGCTGGACCTTCGACGAGAATGTGAGCGTTCCGGCTTCGTCGTCGAAGCATGTCGTGCCGTTGCCCTGGTCGGTCGACGCGGCCGTCGATCCCGAGGAGGCGCTGGTTGCCTCTGCGTCGAGCTGCCACATGCTGACTTTTCTCTATCTGGCCGCAAAGTCCGGATATGCGGTCCAATCCTATCGCGACGCGGCGGTCGGTACCATGGCAAAGGGCGATGACGGGCGCATCCAGATCACGCGCGTCGACCTTTCACCCGATATTATATGGCAAGGCGCGGCGCCCGACGCAGCGACGCTCGCGCAGCTGCACCATGATGCGCACGATCAATGCTTTATCGCCAACAGTGTCAAATTTCCGATCGAGGTGATCCAGTGAAACTCGGCCGTCTGAACCATATCGGCGTCGCGACGCCGTCTATCGCCGACAGCGTTGTTTTTTACCGCGACGTGATGGGCGCGACGAAGATCCACGAGCCGTTCGACCTGCCCGAGCAGGGCGTCAAAGTGTGTTTCGTCGATACACCGGGCGCCGATGGTGCACTGAACGGCACACAGATCGAGCTGATCGAGCCATTGCCGGGCAATGCGTCGATCGCCGGTTTCCTGCAGAAGAACCCCGCAGGAGGCCAGCATCATATGTGCTACGAAGTTCCCGACATTCATGCTGCCAAGGCCGAGTTCGAGGCGATGGGCAAGCGCGTGCTCGGCGAGCCGCGGATCGGGGCGCACGGGACGCCGATTTTCTTCCTGCACCCCAAGGATATGGGCGGGGTGCTGACCGAGATCATGGAGACGCCGAAGGGCGATCATTGATGATCTTCTACGACAGCCCCAATCCCGCGCCCAATCCGCGCCGCGTCCGCATCTTTGCGGCGGAGAAGGGCATCGACCTGCCGAGCGAGATGGTCTCGATCG
>NZ_DASWTD010000491.1:0-7053 GCF_036402335.1 Sphingopyxis sp.
ATCTGGATTTCTTCGGCGCCTTCGGTGATGCGATAGCGGCGGTGGTGGCGGTAGATATGCTCGAACGGCTTGTGGCGCGAGTATCCGATGCCGCCATGGACCTGCATTGCGCGGTCGGCGGCTTCGCAGCAGAGGCGGTTCGCCCAGTAGTTGCACATGCTGACCTTGTCCGAGAGCGTGCGCTCGACCTGCTTGTGGTCCATCCGGTCCATCTGCCATGCGGTCTTGCGGATCAGCAGGCGCAGCATTTCGGCCTGCGTCGCGAGCTCGACGAGCGGCCACTGGATCGCCTGATTCTCTGCCAGCGCCTTGCCGAACGGCTTGCGCTCGCGCGCGTAACGGACGCTCTCCTCGATACAGTAGACCGCGGCGCCGAGCGAGGATGCTGCCTGCCGGATGCGATTCTGGTGGACGAAGCTCTGTCCGAGCCCGAGCCCGCGGTCGACCTCGCCCCAATAGCTCTCCTCGGGCAGCCAGACATCGGTGAAGCTGACGCGCGGATGGTCGGTGGGCATGTTGAAGGTCCACAGCCATTCCTCGATCTTGACCCCCGGCGTGTCGGCCGGGACGAGGAAACAGGTGATGCCGGTGGCGTCGCCGTCCTCGCCCGAGGTGCGTGCGAAGACCATGACGTGCGTTGCGACGTGCATGCCCGTCGTCCACATCTTCTCACCGTTGATGAGCCATCCGGGCTGGCCGCCCCGGTCCTGCCGGACGGCGCGTGTTTCCATATGGGTGGCGTCGCTGCCGTGATCGGGCTCGGTAAGTCCGAAGGCGGTGAGCATTTCGCCTTTCAGCAGCTTCTCGCCGTCGCGCGCATCCTGCTCGGGGGTCGCAAAGGCACGGAACATCACCACGAACGGGTTATTGCCGACGATCGAATGTTCGTTCTGCAGGTCGTTGTGAAGGCCAAGGCCCTTGGCTGCGAGATGCTCGCGGATCACCGCCATCGCAAGGTTCGATCCGCCCTTGCCGCCATATTCCTTCGGCCAGGCGAAGCGGAGATGCCCGGCGGTATCGGCGCGTTGCCGCGCTTCCTTGAGCAGGGCTTCCCATTCGGGGCGCGGCAGGCCGTCATTGTCCCAGTCGGTGCGCGCATGTTCGCGGCGATGGTCGAAGAAGCGGATATTGTCGTCCGCCAGTTCGAGCGGTTTGATCTCGGCGTCGACGAAGGCGTCGAGTTCGGCAAGATAGTCGGTGAGGTCCTGCGGTACGGAGAAATCCATGTCAGCCTTCCTTCCGGGGTTCGGCTTCGCCCGGTAGCGCGGCGCGGTAGCCCGAATAATTGGGTTGATCGACGGCAAGCTTTTCCAGCGTTGTCGCCCGAAGATGTTCGACGAGGCCCGGCGTCGCGAGGCCGAGCGTGCCCGATGCGAGCGCGTCGGCGAGTTGTTTGTTGAGGTCTTCGAGCGATCCGTTCGCATCAAGGAGGCCGATCAGCCGCTGCTTCTCGACCGCTTCGCCAGCGGCGCCGAATTCCATCTGGCGCCAGACGAGTTCGAGGGCACTCGCTGCCACGCGAGCCTGGAACGCGGTGCGGGGCTTGGCTTCGGGCACGACGGTTTCGCGCAGGAAGTCGATGACGCTGCCAAGCAGTTCGTCGGGGCCGGGTTGATCTTGCATAGGTCAGCTCGCAATCAGGCGGAGGAGGTCGATTTCGGTTTCGGACGTCCGGCGCGCGATCATTGCGCGTTCCATCGTGGCGTCCTCGCCGCGAAAGGCTTCGACCGACGCGGCGCAGATGGCGCCCCAGCGGATCGTTCCATAGACCTCCCACCAGTGAACGGCCGACCGGTCGAGCCGCGAGCCCGAAATCAGCTCATATCCCGCGAGCAGGTCGTCGAGCGTGCCGAAGCCGCCGACCGGCAGGTCGATGCGGCCAAAGCGCCAGCTGTTGACGCAGATCCAGCCCAAGTCTTCCATCGGGTCGCCGACATGGGCAAGCTCCCAGTCGAGTACCGCGCGCAGGCCGTCAGGCCCGATCATCAAATTGCCGTTGCGAAAATCGCCATGGACCAGTTTCGGCTCGGCGGGGACAGGCGGCGCATTGTCCGTCAGCCATCGGAAGGCGAGGTCGAAGACCGGGCGGCGAATTGTGGTCCGGGCATAGACGATGCGCGTTCGCTCGACGAGTTCGGCGGGCGTGGCACGCGCCAGCGTCGGGAAATCGCCGGCGGGGATACGGTGAAGGCGTGCGAGCGTTTCGCCGCATTCAAACGCAAGCGTCTGGCGTGCTGCGCGCAAATGGTCGGACTTGACGATCCGCCCGCCGAGCGTCTCGCCTTCGACGAAACGCATGATGAAGCCGTGGCCAAGCCCATCCTCTGGAGAAAGGACATGCATGACCTCGGCGACGGGAACGCCGGCTTTTGCTGCGGCCGCCATCAGTTCGGCCTCTAGCTCAAGCCCGGTTCCGTCCGTGATGCGGGTTCCGCCCGGTGCTCGCCGCAGGATATAGCGTTTGTCGTCCCGAGCCGGTGTTTCGATGTCGAAACACCAAATCTCCTGGGTGGCGCCGCCCGAAAGGCGCTGAAGACCGCTTATTCCCGTGGCCGACGCGTCGATCCTTCCGGCGATTGCGCGCAATCCCCCTTCGATTGATGCGCCGGTACTTCTGGTCAATGTCATACGGGCCCTCGCCATGGCAGGAAGCGGTTTGCTCGCGCTCTCGATTCTTAAATTAAGGTAGAATATAAAATTCTAGTCGTATAGTGTTAATTGTGCGGACACGGGGTCGGCTGCGCGTTGGCGCTCCACCCGATGACCGATCCGGGAGAGAATATATGAGCGAAGGCGTCTCGGCTTTGGACAGCAAAATTCCGTTCAAGCCATTGGGCATGGTCGATCCGGCGATCGAAATCGAACGCCGAAGCGATGGCACGATCCTGATGTGGTCCTGTCATGTGCCGGCCGAGACGCCGCGATCGATTCCGCACATCTTCCATGAGCGTGCGCGCGAATTCCCCGATCGCGCGTTCATCAAGGAGCGCAAGGGACCGGCTGGCGAATGGCAGAGGCTGACCTATGCCGAGGCGCTTCGTCTTTCGGACAATATCGCGCAGGCGCTGATCGACCGGGGCCTTGGCGCGGGCGATGCGGCCCTCATCCTTTCGGGGAACTCGACCGAACAGGCGCTCCTTATTCTTGGCTGCATGACGGCCGGCGTCTCCGCCGTTCCCGTCAGCGCGGCCTATTCGCTCGCATCGAGCGATTTTGCGCGCCTGCTTCACTGCGCGGCGGCGGTGCGTCCCGCCATCGTTTTCGCGCAGGAGGCGGCTCCGTTCGCCCGCGCGATCGCTGCGCTGCGGACGGCGCACCCCGATCTCGACGTTGTGACCGTCGATGGCGGGGAGGGCATCACCAACTTGGCGAGCCTGTCGGACGGTGAAGCCGGGCGCGACGTCGATGCGCGGCGCGAAGGTCTCGGGCCGGACACGGTCGCCAAGATCCTGTTCACGTCGGGGTCGACCGGAATGCCCAAGGGCGTTCCCCAGACGCAGCGGATGATGACCGCGGTACTCGCCGGCACGGAAGGGCTGCGCGCGCCCGATCGCGCGATGGATGAGGGCGAACTGCTCGAGCTTCTCGACTGGATGCCCTGGAGTCATATCTCGGCGGGCAACATCAATTTCAACGGCGTCATCAGTGCAGGTGGAACGCTGTATCTCGACGGTGGCCGCCCGGTTCCGGGCCTGTTCGACCAGACGATCCGCAACCTCTACGACGTGTCGCCGATTCACTTCGCATCGGCGCCGATCGCCTTCGGCATGCTGGCAGACGCACTCGAAAGCGATGCGGTTCTCCGCCGGTCCTTCTTTCGCAAGCTCCGCTATCTCGCCTATGGCGGCGCGACGCTGTCCGACGATCTCTTTGATCGATTGCAGGCGCTGTCGATCGCCGAGACGGGCGAACGGATCCCGATCATCACCATGTACGGCTCGACCGAAACCCAGGGCATCACGATGACGCATTGGGCCACGGAACGCGTCGGCATGATTGGCCTGCCGCTCCCCGGCATGACACTCAAGCTGGTGCCCAATGGCGCCAAGCTGGAGGTGCGTGTGAAGGGGCCGACGGTGATGCCGGGTTATCTGGGCGACCCCGAAAAGACCGCGGCGGCGTTCGACGAGGAGGGCTTTTATTGCCTCGGCGACGCCGTCCGCTTTCTCGACGAGGCGGCGCCCGAGCAGGGGCTGGTGTTCGACGGCCGCGTCGCCGAGGATTTCAAGCTCGATAGCGGCACTTGGGTGTCGGTCGGCACGCTTCGACCCGACATTGTGGCCGCGTGCAGCCCGATGGTGCAGGATGCTGTCATCGCGGGTCAGGACAAGCGTTTCGTCGCCGCGATATTGTGGCCTTCCGCCGTGGCGCTTGCGCAATATTCGAAGCACGGCGTGCTCGACGTTGCAGCGCTCGGCGTCGAGCTGGCGGAGCGGCTTGCCGCCCATAACAGGGGCGCTGGCGGGTCTTCGCGGCGCGTGCACCGCATCGTGATCGCATCGGAGCCGCTGTCGGTCGAGCATGGCGAGATCACCGACAAGGGTTATGTGAACCAGCGCGCGGTTATCGATCGCCGCGCCGACAGCATCGCGCGGCTTTACGATCAGCCTCCTGCCGACGGCATCATCGAGATCCACTGCTGACCGGCGCCCATTGGACTTTTCAGCAAGCCGTCGATAATGATCATTCGAGGCGAATTGATTATTGCAGTGCCTTAATAGACATCGGGGGAAGCGTGAGCAACGAAACCAGTATCGAGCCCGAACAGGACAGCGCCGAACGGTTTCCGCGCCGCTCGGCTCGCAGGGCGCGCACGCGCGCGCGAATTCTGGAAGCCGCTTCTGCGGAGTTCAAGAAGGCCGGCTATGCCGAGGCGACGATGAACGCGATCGCCGATGCGGCGGATATCCACGTCACGACGCTCTTCACCCATTTCAAGACAAAGCGTGATCTCGCTGCCGCCCTCTCCGACCAGGAAATCCAGCAGTTTCGCGAACTGGTCGATGCCGCAAAAGGCAAGGTGCCATTTTTCGAGTTTTTCCGCAGCCTGGTGCTCTCGACCGCAGCCACGCGCCAGAAGGACGGTGACCCCAAGACCGGGCAGATGCATGAGGTGCAGCGCGATCCCGAACTGGCGCTGAGTTGGCTGCGTTATGAAGAGAATGAAGTGCGTCTCGTCGCCGAATATATCGCTTATGACTACGGGCTCGATGCACATCGGGATTATGCTCCGTATCTGGCGGGGCAGGTTCTGATTGGCAGCGGCGTCTCCTCCTATACCCGATGGGTCCGGACCAAGGGCCTCGACCTGGTCAAGGAAACCGAAGTCGCGCTCGATCTCGCAGAGAAGATGGCGCGTTCGATCCTGCCTCCCGCACCGGTCAAACACTGACCTGAAACCCCATCGACCGGGTTGACGAATGTCGGGCCGACGCGGCGGCGGCAGGTCCGCTTCCGCGCCCGCCTGCTCCATAACACTATTTGACTAGAATAATCGATTATGATACTTCTTTCATCAAGAGGCGAAACCCCCGCTATCGATGGAGAATGGAATGACCGATCTGGCCACCGCCGAGAATCCCAACCAGGCCGCGGCAAATCTTCTGAATGCGCTACAGGCAGGGCGGACCAACGATCCGAAGGATCATAGCCATGCCCTCGACCTGCTGACGCCCGAACAGGCGAAAAGCTGGATGGAGAAGGGCTATTTCATCCTGCGCGGTGTCGTCGATCCCGAAACGTGCAGCGAGATGACGCGGCGGGCGATCGAGATTTTTACGCGGGCCGAGCAGGGCAGCACGGCCACGGGCGGACACCATGTCGGCGAGGACGGCGCCATCGCGGTCGAGGAAGCGGCAAAGGTCGATTCGGGAGAATCGCCCGACATGCGCATGTCGAAGCTGTTCAACCTGCACCGGATGGAGCCCTTCCACAGTTTCGCGAAGCACCCGGCGATCCGGAACATCATGCACGCGATCCTCGGGCCGCGCGTCTCCTGCTTCAACTCGCAATATATCTTCAAGAATCCTGGCGTGTGGGGCCAGCCGTGGCACCAGGACTCGCTCTATTATGTCTTCGATCGCATGCCGCAGGTGGGCGTCTGGCTGGCTACGAGCCGCGCCACCATAGAGAATGGCTGCCTGTTCGTCGCGCCGGGTTCGCATAACGAGCCGGTTCACGAAGTCGTCCCCGACGCGCGTCCGGGCTCGAACCTCGGCTATCTCGAGGTCGTCGATTACGACTTCTCGAACGCCGAGCCGGTGCTGATGGAAACTGGCGACATACTCGTCTTCCACAGCTTTCTGATGCACATGTCGAACGACAACAGCTCGAACGAGCGGCGCTCGGCACTCGTCTATCACTATGGCCATTCGGACACGCAGGTTCATGGCGGCAAGTCCGCCACCGTTGACTTCATGGAGGTCTGACCGGATCCGGCTCGGCAATAATCCTTTCCCTCTCCTCCTCTCTGGGAAAGCAAGGATGGGGCCGCATCGGCCTTGCAACGGGGTGGCCCCATCCTCCTCCTGTCTCAATAATTATATGAAACTATATTAGTCATTCAATATTGCCGTAAATGACACTAGAATGCCGGCACGTCACGACAGAATGGCGGCACGGCGGCGCATGACGCCAAGGAGAGATGATGACGGTCGATAGTCGCCGCCTCGCGCGGACAACACGATGGGCATTCGGAATTGGCGCGCTGTCCAGCGGACTTGCAGGGCAGGCGATCACCGTACTCGCGCTGATTTTCTATAATCAGGTGGTGGGCATGTCCGCCGCGGCGGTCGGGCTGGCGCTGATGATTTCGCTTGTCTTCGATGCCTTCTGGGATCCCGCGATCGGCCTCTGGTCCGACCGGACGCGATCGCGGATCGGGCGCCGGCACCCCTTCATGTATGCCTCGATCATACCAGCAGGCCTCGCATTCTGGGCGCTGTGGAGCCCGCCGGCCGGCATGACGGAGAGCGCCAATTTTATGTGGCTGCTCGCGTCGCTGATGGCGCTGCGCTTCTTCATCAGCCTCAGTGAAATCCCCAGCACCTCGCT
>NZ_DASWTD010000492.1:0-3147 GCF_036402335.1 Sphingopyxis sp.
GGGCGACGTGTCAGCCCAGCAGTTCCTCGATCTCTTTGCGCAATTGCTCGGGCTTCGTCGTCGGCGCGTGGCGCGACACGGTCTTGCCGTTGCGATCGACGAGGAATTTGGTGAAATTCCACTTGATCCCGCTGCCAAGCAGCCCGGTCTTTTCCTTCTTCAAATGCTTGAAGATCGGGTCGGCATCGTCGCCGTTGACGTCGATTTTCGCCATCAGCGGGAAAGACACATCATAGGTCAGCAAACAGAAATTCGCGATTTCCGCCGCATCGCCGGGCTCCTGCGCCCCGAACTGGTTGCACGGGAAAGCCAGGATCTCGAACCCGCGATCCTTGTAATCGCGATACAGCTCCTCCAGCCCCTCATATTGTGGGGTGAAGCCGCATTTCGACGCGGTGTTGACGATCAGCAGCACCTTGCCGCGATAATCGGCAAGAGATTGCGTCCCGCCGCCCGGAAGCTTCGCCGAAAGATCGTAAAGTGCCATGCTTCGTCCCCTGCTGTCGATAAGAGCCTACGCCTCGATATGCCCCTCGTGCAAGCGCAGGACGCGGTCCATCCGCGCGGCAAGGCGCTCATTATGCGTCGCCACCAGCGCCGCCGAACCGTGATCGCGCACCAGCTTGACGAACTGGTCGAACACCCGGTCGGCGGTCGCCTCGTCGAGATTGCCCGTCGGCTCGTCGGCGAGCACGAGCAAGGGCCGGTTCGCGAGCGCGCGCGCCACGGCGACGCGCTGCTGCTCGCCGCCCGACAGCTTGCTCGGCTTGTGATGCAGCCGCTCGCCGAGCCCGAGCCGCCCGAGCAGGTCGGCGGCGCGTTCCTCGGCTTCCGCCTGCGAGGCGCCGCGGATCAGCTGCGGCAGCACAACATTCTCGATCGCGTTGAAATCGGGCAGCAGGTGGTGAAACTGATAGACGAAGCCGATCTTCTCACGCCGTGTCTTCGTCCGCTCGCCCTGATCGTACCGCGTGACATCATGGCCATCGATGCTGATCTTGCCGTCGAACCCGCCTTCGAGCAGGCCCACGGCCTGCAGCATGGTCGACTTGCCCGACCCCGAGGGCCCGAGCAGCGCAACGATCTCGCCGCGTTTCAGATGCGCATTGACTCCGCGCAGCACGTCGATGGTGACGCCGCCCTGCGTAAAGCTGCGTTTCAGCGCGGTCAGTTCGAGGATGATGTCACTCATAGCGCAGCACCTGTACCGGATCGGTGTTTGCGGCCTTGAACGCCGGATAGAGCGTCGCAAGGAAGCTGAAGACGATCACCATGATGACGATCGCGGTGATCTCGACCGGATCGGGCTTCGACGGCAGTTCGGTGAGGAAACGGATCGACGGGTCCCATAGCGGCCGGCCGGTCAGGAACTCCACCCCACGCAGCACGCCCTGCCGGAAATAGAGCAGGCTGAAACCGGCGACCATCCCGGCGATCGTTCCCGCGATGCCGATCGACAGCCCGATTGCCATGAAGATGCGCATCACCGCATCGCGCGGCGCGCCCATCGTCCGCAGGATCGCCATGTCGCGCGTCTTCGCGCGTACCAGCATGATCAGCGACGAGATGATGTTGAACGATGCGACGAGGATGATCAGCGACAGGATCACGAACATCGCGACGCGCTCGACCGACAGCGCCTCGAACAGGCTCGCGTTCATCGATCGCCAGTCGGAAACGACCGCCTTGGCCGCCACCTTTTCCGCGAGCGGCTGCAATATCTCGCCGACCTTGTCGGGATTCGTGGTCTTGATCTCGATCATCTGGACCTGGTCGCCGGTCAGGAGGAGCAATTGCGCATCCTCCATCGGCATCACGACATAGGCCTTGTCGAAATCATAGACGCCGATCTCGAAAATCGCCGACACGCGATAGCTGATTTCGCGCGGTACCGTCCCGAACGGCGTCGAGCGCCCCGCCGGATTGATGATCGTCAGGTTCGACCCCACCGTGGCGCCGAGATTGCGCGCCAGTTCGCTGCCGATCGCGACATTGCCCGATCCGGGAGTCAGCGTGTTCAGGCTGCCCTGCAGCACCTTGCCGTTCAGCGTCTCGTTCTTGCGGATATCGGGCACGGTCATGCCGCGCACCAAAATCCCCTCGACGCGCCCGCTGAAAGTGCCGAGCAACGGCTGCTCGATCAGCGGCGTCGCCGAAACGACACCGGGGGTCGCCTTCGCCTGCTTCAGCACGCCCTGCCAATCGTCGATCCGGCCGCCGAAACCCTGCACCACCGCATGGCCGTTCAAACCGACGATCTTGTCGAACAGGTCGGAGCGGACACCGTTCATCACGCTCATCACGATCACCAACGCCGCGACGCCCAGCATGACGGCGGTAAAGCTGAATGCCGCCGCGACGAAGATGAACCCTTCGCCGCGCTGCGGAAGCATATAGCGTTTGAAGATGGTGCGTTCGTAAGGACGCAGGATCATGGGGCAGTGGGCCTTTGCGGCGCATGTGAAATGACACGCATGCCGCCGCTTTAGGCAGCCTCGGCACCGCTGGCAATGGGCTGGCATGGACACGGTCGCATGACGTCATCTTGCGAGCGATTCGCAAAATATGTTGCCCATAGGCCACAGCACCGGGCAAAAGCGGGGCGAACCACCCGTCAGAGGGTGACAAAGCCCCCCTGCGGACCTACCCACATCGCTTCTGGTTCAACGCGGCCCAAAGGCCCGGCTCCAGGGAGTGCAGGCCTTTCGCCAGGCCTGCAACAAAGGGGGATGGCGAGTGTTCGTCACAGGCGCCCGGGTCTCGCGAAGCGAGGCCCGGGCGTTGTGATTCCGGGGCGGCCCATCCAGCAAAACGACCGTTTCGGGGTGGGGTATGTGCCACCGCCGATGCAACATTGTCCAAAGTTCAGCAAAGTTCAGCCCTGTGCGTCGCTCCATTTGACCCTGCCCGGCGCCGGAAGCGACCGGCCCTGCCCGTTTGCCTACACCTGCCGGCAACCGCTTTTATCCACCCGATGAAAGAGCCGGGATGAAGGCTGGCATAGCCGGATAATGTAGGAAAGGCCTATTTGAAGGCGTCCGCTTCGGGGGTGGGAGTTGCCCCTCGTGCACCCCGGCGAAAGCCGGGGCCCAGGGCGGTCACACGCAGGTCCCGCTGGAATTCTGGGCCCCGGCTTTCGCCGGGGTG
>NZ_DASWTD010000493.1:0-2753 GCF_036402335.1 Sphingopyxis sp.
CAGCTTCTTCGGTGAAATGGGCGTGCTCAGCGGCGCGCCGCGCAACGCTACCGTCAAGGCCGCGGTCGGCGCCGAGCTCATCAAGCTGACCGGCGAGAGCTTCCGCAAGATGCTCGCCAGTCGGCCGCAGGTGCGCGAGGCGACCGAAGCGGCGGTCGCCGAACGCGCGCAGATGAACAGCTTCATCGAATCGCGCAAGGCGACCTATTCGAGCGCGGTGGACCTTTACTCGGACACCGCCAGCTTCATCATGAAGGAGGGGCTGGGCGAGGCGACCGACGCGCTGCTGATCGACGAAAATCTCTGCGTCGGCTGCGACAATTGCGAAAAGGCGTGCGCCGACAGCCACGAAGGCCTGTCGCGGCTCGACCGCGAGGCGGGCAAGACCTTTGCGCATCTCCACGTGCCGACAAGTTGTCGTCACTGCGAGCATCCGCACTGCATGGCCGACTGTCCGCCGAACGTGATCCACCGCGGCCCCGACGGCGAGGTGTTCATGGAGCCGGGCTGCATCGGCTGCGGCAACTGCATGCGTAATTGCCCCTATGGCGTGATCCGCATGGAGGCCGCGCCGCCCGAGAAACCGAGCCTGCTGCGCTGGCTGCTTACGGGTTTCGGCCCCGGTCCGGGCGAACCTTCGCCCAAATGGACGAAGAAGCAACTGGGCGACGAGAAGCCGAAGAAGATCGCCGTCAAATGCGACATGTGCAAGGGCATTTCGGGCGGCCCGGCGTGCGTGCGTGCGTGCCCGACCGGCGCCGCGATCCGTGTTTCGCCGGAGGAATTCCTGTCGATCGCGCGCCTCGAAGAGGACGCCGACTGATGGCGAGCCTGTTTCAGCGCCGCCGATCGAAGGCCACGCAGGTCGAGCGCGTCCGCGAGCGGCGGCATGAGGGTTTCCTCCGTTATGCGGGGTTCCGCTGGGCGAAGATTTCGGGCGGGCTCTGCCTGCTCGTCATCGTGAGTTACGCGCTGGTCGACGTGACGCCGCGGCACAATGGTGGGAGCTGGTACGGCTATACGCTGGGCACGATTGGCGCGGGGCTGATCCTGTGGCTGACCGCGCTCGGTTATCGCAAGCGCAAGATGACGAGCGATCACTGGTCGTTGAAGGCCTGGACGTCGGCGCATGTCTATCTGGGTTTGAGCCTGATCGTCGTCGGGACCTGGCACACCGGCTTCCAGCTCGGCTGGAATGTCCACACGCTCGCCTGGGCGCTGATGATGCTGGTGATCCTGTCGGGGCTCTATGGCGTCATCGTCTATGCTACGCTGCCACAGGCACTTTCGAACAATCGCGAGCAGATGACGCAAATGCAGATGCTCGAGGCGATCCGGGCCTTCGACCGCCAGCTGCACAGCGCCGCGCAGCCGCTGACCCCGGCCGACACCGCACCGGTGCTCGCGGCACTCGACGAGGATCCGTTCGCGGGCGGCGTCGTGGCGCGGCTCTCGGGCCGCTATCCCGATTGCGCGACCGCAGCGGCGCTGCGGACGCTGTCGCTGTCGAACGGCAGCGACGGCGAGGCGCGCGAGAAGGTTGTCGGCCTGCTCAAGCAGAAACAGGCCGCGCTTGCGCGCCTGCGCCAGCATCTCAGGATCCGGGGCCTGCTCGAAATCTGGCTTTACGTGCATGTGCCGTTGACCTTTGCGCTGATCGCGGCGCTGTCGGCGCACATCATCAGCGTCTTCTTCTACTGGTAAGGCGGGGAGGGGGACCATGAGCTTCATCCTGCGCCGCATTTCGACGACGAAGACGGGCAAACAGATCGTCCGCGACCAGCCGCTGCCGGGCAACACGATCACGCTCGGCCGCGAGGGCAGCAATATCATTCACGTCGCCGATCTGGCGGTGAACCCCCATCATGCGACGATCAGCAGCGCGGACGGACGCACCGTGCGCGTCGCGGCGAGCGAAGGTCTGGGCTTCGACCTCAACGGCCGGAACGAAACCGTCGCCAACATCGACAGCGCCGCGGGCGGCGAGCTGCGTTTCGGCGGCCATCGGCTGACCATCGCGCGCGAGGGCGAGAATATCATCCTGCTCGTCGAGCGCATCGACGAGCTGTCGCAATCGTCGAAGGACGTCGACGAGGCGAGGGCCTTCTCGCTGCAGGGTGTGATGCCGGGCAAGCGCATGGGGGCATGGGTGTTCGGCGTGCTGATGCTGCTCGCCTTCCTCGCCGGGCCGATCTGGGCCTGGTACAGCTACAAAAATGTCGACGAACGGCCCGACGGCTATCACGCCGACAGCGCCTGGCTGTCAGGGCCCCTGTCGAGCGCCCACGCCAGCCTGAAGAACGACTGCCAGTCGTGCCATGTCGAACCGTTCGTCGCGGTGACCGACAAGGCGTGCGTCGGCTGTCACACCGGCGAGCACAAGGCGATGAGCATGGCGCACGCCAATGCGCCGACCGCGATGCTGCTCGCCGCGCGCCATCCGCCGGGGGTAGGCGAACGCATATTGGACGGCTTTGCGAAGACCTTCAACAAGCCGCAGGGGCGCTGCGTCGAGTGTCATACCGAGCATGAGGGCGCCGGGCCGATGCCCGCGACGCCGCAGAAATTCTGCGCCGATTGTCACGATGGCATGTCGGCCCGCCTCAAGACGGCGGGGCATCCGACGATGCTCGCCGATGCCGCCGATTTCGGCACGAGCCATCCCGAATTCCGCCCGCTTGTCCGGCCCGGGCCGGGCGGCAAGCTGGTGCGCACGACGCTGGCCAAGGGGCCGGTCGACTATAACGGCTTGA
>NZ_DASWTD010000494.1:0-4190 GCF_036402335.1 Sphingopyxis sp.
CAGCGTGCCGCCCATCTTGACGCAGGTGCCGGCCTTGACATGCTTCCAGGCATTGCCCTGATAATCGACCGTCGAGGTGCCGGCGCAGCTCGTGCCCGGACCGGCGGCGCAATCATTCTTGCCCTTCAGCGAGATGCCATAGCATTTCTCGGTCTTGCCTTCGGCGGCTGCGGCCGGGACGACGACGGCGCCGGCCGCCATGGCAAGGACCGCCGAGGCCGCGAGCGAAAGTTTCAGCGTGTTCGACATGGATATTCTCCCTTCAAAATGGACGATGCGGAGGATGGCATCGGGGGAAGTTTCGCGGGCAGCGCCACCGCGGTTACGCGGGCGCCCGAAATTTCGCGCCATCTTGTCGCCACCTTCGTGGCCCAGAGGGGCAGCTTCCCCGTTTGAAAGAGAGACGATGAGCGTAGCGTTCCGCCGCGAGAGCGACGATGAGCACAAGGAACCCGAGTTCGAGCTGCCCATTCCGGTCGGCCCGAACCTCGTGACCCCGCGCGGGCTGCGGCTGCTCGGCGAAGAGGTGGCGCGGCTCGAGGCCGAGATCGCGGGCACCGCCGACGAGGAGATGCGCAAGAAATTGCAGCGGCGCCTTCGCTATTTCCATACGCGGCAATCGACCGCCGACGTGCAGGCACCGCCCGCCAACGGCAGCGTCGGGGTCGGCAGCCACGTGCGCTACCGGCTGAACAAGGCCGAAAAGGCGCTTACCATCGTCGGCGGCGACGAGGCCGATCCGGCACGCGGCACCATCGCCTTCTTCGCTCCGCTCGCCCGCGCGCTGATGGGTGCCGAGGCGGGGGAAAGCGTCGAATATCAGGGCCGCGAAGACGCGATCCTGATCCTTGCCGTCGAAACCGACCCGGAGGTCCAAGCGTGAAAGACAAGTTCGAACGCCACAAGCAGCCGTGGACCGCGGCCGAGATCGACAAGCTCCACACGCTTGCGAAAAAGGGCATGGCGCTGAAGGCGATCGCCAAGGCGCTGACGCGCAGCGAGGAATCAGTAAAGGTCCGCGCCAAGGCCGACGGCCTTTCGATCGCAAAGCTGCACTAGGCGTTCCGATGACAAGTTACGATGCGATCGTGCTGGGTGCCGGCGCGGCCGGAATGATGTGCGCCGCGGTCGCGGGGCAGCGGGGGCGGCGCGTCGTGCTGCTCGACCACGCCGATGCGGTCGGCAAGAAGATCCTGATCTCGGGCGGTGGACGCTGCAACTTCACCAACATCCACACCGCGCCCGACCGCTTCCTCTCGGCGAACCCGCATTTCGCCAAGTCGGCGCTTGCACGCTACACCCCCGCCGATTTCATCGCACTCGTCGAGCGCCACGGCATCGCTTATCACGAGAAAACGCTCGGCCAGCTCTTCTGCGACGGCTCGGCGAAACAGATCGTGGCGATGCTGCTCGAAGAGGTAGCAAAGGCCGGCGTCGACGTCCGCACCGGCCAGCCGATCAACGACGTCACGCATGCCGACGGCAGATTCACGGTCCGCTTCGGCGATCAATATTTCACCGCCCCGGCGCTCGTCATCGCCACCGGAGGCCCGTCGATTCCCAAGATGGGCGCAACCGGCTTCGCCTATGATCTCGCGCGCCAGTTCGGTCTCAAGGTCGTCGAGCCGCGCCCGGCGCTCGTTCCGCTCACGCTCGGCGGCGACGATGTCCTGTTCCGCGACCTCTCGGGCGTCGCAACCCCGGTCGAAGCCCGCGCCGGAAAGGCCGCTTTCCGCGAAGCGGCCCTCTTCACGCACAAGGGGCTGTCGGGTCCGGCCATCCTCCAGATCAGCAGCTATTGGCGGCACGGCGAGCCGGTGACGATCGACTTCCTGCCGGGCGCGCCGCAGGGCTGGCTGCTCGAAGCGAAACGCGCCCGCCCGCGTGCGACACTCGCTTCGGTGCTCGCCCTGCCCGACCGGCTCGCACAAACCCTCGCGGACCGCCTCGCGCTCGCCGGCGAACTCGGCGCGCAAACCGACCGCAAGCTCGCCGACGCCGAAGCCCGTCTTTCGCGCTGGCCTTTCCATCCCAACGGCACCGAAGGCTTCGCCAAGGCCGAGGTTACGGTGGGCGGCATTTCGACCGCAAATCTGTCCTCGCAAACAATGGTGGCCAAAAGCATGCCGGGACTGTATGCGGTCGGCGAAGCCGTGGACGTCACCGGGTGGCTGGGCGGCTATAATTTTCAGTGGGCATGGGCCAGCGGATACGCGGCGGGCCAAGCCCTTTAGGAAAAACCCACATATTTCCTCGTCATGCCGAACTTGTTTCAGCATCCACGACCCGATTGTTCGGACTCAGGCGATAGACCCGAGCGAATCCAGGGCGGCGAAGAACGAAACCACGGCGCCTTTGCCGTTCAGGATAAGAAGAACAAAATGCCTTTCGAAAATCTTTCTCCCGTCCTTTCGGACGCCCTTACCGCGCGCGGCTATGAAGCGCTGACCCCCGTCCAGACACAGGTCACCGAGGACGAAGCCAAGGGCCGTGACCTCCTCGTCTCGGCGCAGACCGGCTCGGGCAAGACTGTCGCCTTCGGCCTCGCGATGGCCGACGAGCTGATCGAGGACGGCCGCCTGCCCTTCGCGACCTCGCCGCTCGCGCTGATCGTCGCGCCGACCCGCGAACTCGCGCTGCAGGTCAGCCGCGAACTCGGCTGGCTTTATGCCAAGGCCGGCGCGCGCATCGCGACCTGTGTCGGCGGCATGGACGCCAGCAAGGAACGCCGCGCATTGGGTCAGGGCGTGCAGATCGTCGTCGGCACCCCCGGGCGCCTGCGCGATCACCTCGAACGCGGTGCGCTCGATCTCACCACGCTCCGCGTCGCCGTCCTCGACGAAGCCGACGAAATGCTCGACATGGGTTTCCGCGACGACCTCGAGGAAATCCTCGACGGCACCCCCGAGACGCGCCGTACGCTGCTGTTTTCGGCGACGTTGCCGAAGCCGATCGTCCAGCTCGCCAAGCGCTACCAGCAGGATGCGCTGCGCATCTCGACCGTCGGCGAAGACCGCGGCCATGGCGACATCGCCTATCAGGCGGTGACCGTTGCCCCCGCCGATATCGAGGGAGCGGTCGTCAACCTGCTCCGCCTGCACGATGCCGAAACCGCGATGCTGTTCTGCGCGACGCGCGACAATGTCCGCCGCCTCCACGCCAGCCTCGTCGAGCGCGGTTTCGCCGCGGTCGCCTTGTCGGGCGAGCATAGCCAGAATGAGCGCAACGCGGCGCTGCAGGCGCTGCGGGATCGCCGCGCGAAGGTGTGCGTCGCAACCGACGTCGCCGCGCGCGGCATCGACCTTCCGACGCTCAGCCTCGTCATCCATGTCGAAATCCCGCGCGACGCCGAAGCACTCCAGCACCGTTCGGGCCGCACCGGCCGCGCGGGCAAGAAGGGCACCGCGGTCATCATCGTCCCCTATCCGCGCCGCCGCCGCGTCGACGGAATGCTCCGCGGGGCACGCATCAACGCCGAATGGATGGACGCCCCGACCGCCGCCGATGTGCGCAAGCGCGATCAGGAACGGCTGATGGAGAAGCTGCTCACGCCGGTCGAGCATGAAGCCGAAGATATCGAACTTGCGCAGCGCCTGATGGCCGAGCGCACCCCCGAGGACATCGCCGCGTCGCTGGTCCAGGCGCACCGCGCGCTGATGCCGCCGCCCGAGGATCTGCTCGACAACAGCCCGCGCGGCCGCGATGCTGCCGGCCGGCCCGAGCGCGGCGAACGGTTCGAGCGTCCGGAACGTGGCGGCGCCGACCGCCGCGAAGGCTTCGAGGACAGCGTCTGGTTCCGCCTCAACATCGGCCGCCATCAGAATGCCGACCCGCGCTGGATCCTGCCCCTGCTCTGCCGCCGCGGCCATGTGAGCAAGAACGAGATCGGCGCGATCCGCATCGGGCCGAAAGAAACGATGTTCAACATCCCGCGCGGAATCGCCGACCGCTTTGCCGAGGCGGTGGTGCGCACCGCAAATCAGGATGGCGAGGACGACAGCGGCGTGTCGATCACGCCCGCGCCCGACGGTCCGACCTATCCGCCGCGGCGCGACAAGGGACCGCGCGATGCGGGACCGCGTGGTCCGCGTGGTCCGATGCGCGCCGGCCCCGGCGGCGACCGTGGCCCGCGCGGCCCCGGCGGCAATACCGAGCGCTACAAGCCCAAGCCTTACGGCCAGCGCAGCCCG
>NZ_DASWTD010000495.1:0-6033 GCF_036402335.1 Sphingopyxis sp.
ATAGATATCGAAATCCTCGTTCGCCGGATCGTGCCGCGCCGAGATGAAATAGAGTCCATTGGCATCAGGAGTGAAACCGGGGTCGGCCTCGATCACCGGAGCGGGCGCGGCAAAGGACGGAGGCTGCGGCGCCGACCAGCCATGCGGCCCACAAACCGAGCGCAGCAGGTGCCATCCGGCAAAGCCGCTGTCCGCCGACAGATAGATCATCTCGCGGCCGTCGGCCGAAAAGCTGGGCGCGGCTTCGTAGCCGGCGGTCGCGATCGCGGCGGGCGTCCACCGCTCCGGCACGGGCGTCGCCGACGATCCGCCGCAGAGCCCCGTCACGGCCATAATGAAAAGCAGGTTTTTCATTCCCGCGGCTTACGCGCCCGACAGACGGGTACAAAACAACGGGATTGCATCGTCATTTAAAGCTGGGCTTAATATGACAATGGTCGCGCGCACGCCCTCGCTCGAAACGCTCCGTATCTTCGACGCCTGCGCGCGGCACGGCAATTTCTCGCGCGCGGCGGACGAGCTCTGCATCACGCCCGCCGCGGTCAGCCAGCGCATCCGCTCGCTCGAGACCGACACAGGAAAGCCGCTGTTTGCACGCAACGGTCCGCGCGTCCGCCTCAACGACGACGGCGAGAAACTGTTTCGCCGGACGCGCGAGATCATGGCGCTGACGCATGCCGCGATCGACGAATTGCGGATGGCGCGTGCCCTGCGACTGACCGTGGCGCCGACCTTCGCTTCGCGCTGGCTGGCGGTTCGCCTGCCCGAATTCGAAGCGCGGCATCCGGGGATCGCGATCGACATCGACGTGTCGGCCGATGTTCGTGACAGCGCACGCCACGACCTCGCCATCCGCAGCGGCAACGGCGGCTGGCCCGATACCGACGCCACCGCCCTGTTCGCGGTCGAAGCAGCGCCGATGCTCGCCCCGCAATTGCTGCAGGACCGGACGCTGTCCGAACCGACGGACCTCGCTTCGCTCCCGATGCTCGCCAGCTCCGACTGGCCGCGCTGGTTCGCTGCGCAGCAGCTGCCCGCGCCCGACAGGCGCACGGCGCAACGCACCGCCTATCCTTCGCAGGACCTCGCCGCGCAGGCGGCGATCGATGGACGGGGTGTCGCGCTGCTCTCGCCGCGCCTGTTCGCCGCCGAACTGGCGAACGGCCGCCTTGTGCAGCCCTTTGCCTTCACCTTGTCCGGCCCCGATTCTTACTGGCTGGTCGAATCCCGCGCCAACCGGAGTCCGGCCACCCGCGCATTTCGCGACTGGCTGCTCGAAAGCATCGGGCCGGTCAGCGCCGGATAAGCGCTTTCACCTTCGCCCGCACCCCCAGCCGATCGAGAAGCGCCTTGCCGTGCGCGGCGAGCCCGTCGATTCCGCGCATCGCCGCCAGCGCGGCACGATTGCGCAGCGCCGGACGCAGTATCAGCACGTCGGCGCAGGCGACCGAGGCACGCCCGAATTGCGCCTTGTGCGCGCCGTCTCCCTCGGTGAAATCGAACGCGCGGAAGCGTCCCTCGTCATAGAGCATCCGCATCGCTTCGACGTGCAGCACGGTTCCCGGCGACAGCTCGGCGAAATCGGGATCATAGCCGAGATGGGCGTAGACCAATATGTCGTGCTCGACCGGCAGGTAGAGATAGGCGATCGCCCGGCCGCCCGCGAACAGCAGGAACGCACGGATATTATCCTCCGCCGCTGCCGCGACGGCGTCCGCGACGTCGGCTTGGCCCGTGGGCAGCCCGGCCTGCATCAAGCGTGCCTGATAGGTGCGATCGGACAGCGCGCCGGCAATATCCATGAATTCGGCCACTTCCCCGGCCGTCCGATAGGACCGCACCGCGAAACCGCCGTCGAACTGCTCCGAAAGCCGCCGCGCCTTGCGCGACAGGGTCGAACGCGTTTTCGAGGAAAAGCCCTGCCACCAGCCGTCGAACCCCTCGCCCTCCATCACAATATAGTGGCGCGGATAGTCCTGACGCACGCTGACCAGCCAGCCTTTCATCCGCTCTTCCAGCACCGGCAATCGCACCTTCGGCACCGAGCGCAACAGCCAGCCGTCACGCCCCGCGCATGGCAGATCGTCTTGCCCGCCCGTCAGCACGGCACCCAGATCGTGCGCCACGACCCGCAGCCGGCGTCGCAAATGGCCAAGCGGACGCCCGGCAATCTCGATGCGCAGCGCGACGGTTTCGCCCGCTTCCTGTTCACCCTGCCCGTCCATGCCCCCTCATATGTTGCGATACGCCTATTCCGGTTTCGCAGCACTTGGTTATGATTGGCTTACGCAAGGCGGAGGACAAGGCGCATAATGACGGCACGAGGCAGATACGGACGCACCGCCATGGTCATGGCAGCGGCGACAGGCCTTGCGCTCACCGCGTCGAGTTGCGGGCTGTTCGGGGAGCGCGGCCCGGTCAGGATCGCTGCCATCGGTTCGCTCAACGCCGCCGCGAGCCCGCTCGGCGGCGAATTGTCGGCAGGTAACGCCGCGCTTCTCGATGCGACCTCGCAGGGGCTCGTCAGCTATGACGGTGAAGGCCAGATCGATACTGGCCTCGCCGATCGCTGGACCGTCACCACCGACGGGCGCAGCTATATCTTCCGCCTTCGCGAGGCGAAATGGAGCAATGGCCGCAAGGTCACCGCCGAAGAGGTCGCGGCGATCCTGCGATCCTATGTCGCCCCGTCCAGCCGCCACGTCCTCAAGGGCGATTTCCCGGAGATCGAGACGATCAAGGCGATGACCGACACAGTCATCGAAATCCGCCTATCGGTGCCGCAATCCGCGATCCTCGAACTGCTTGCCCAGCCATCGATGGCGATCGTCAACAAGGGGATGAACTGGGGACCGATGCGCGCCCGCAAGATCGGCCGCGCGGTCCTGCTTTCGCCCGTTCCCGATCCGCTGGCCGAGGATCCCGAGGCAGCCGAAGCCGCCGCGAACGACCCTGCGGCGTCGATCGAGCTCGTCGGCACCTCGCCGGCGGGCGCGCTCGCGCGGTTCAAGAACGGCTATGCCGACGGCGTGATTGGCGGCCGTTTTTCGACCCTGCCCTATTTCGTCGCCTCGAACATCGGGCGCTCGCGGCTCGTCGTCGATCCGGTTCCCGGCCTGTTCGGTCTGGCGTTCGTCCGCGCCGAGGGTTTTCTTGCGATCGATGCCAACCGCGACGCGCTGGTCCGTGCGATCCGCCGCGAACGGCTCGTCGATGCCTTCGGGCTCACCGAATGGCAACCGCAGGTCACGCTGCGCCCGGCGCTCTACACGCGCGACGGCGGTCCCGCGCCGCTCGTTCCCACGTGGGCCGAATATGACGAAGCGTCGCGGCTCGCGCAGGCGAAGCGCGCGGTCGACGCATGGCGCGGCACGGGGCGCGAGATCGAGCCGCTGCGTATAGCGGTCCCCGACACACCGGGAGGCCGCATTCTTTTCGCCTATGTTGCCGCCGATTTCAAAGCGATCGGCGTACCCAGCCGCCGCGTCGCCATGGCGTCGACCGCCGACCTCCGCCTGATCGACGAGGTCGCCCCCAACGACGACGCGATCTGGGCGTTGCGTCGCCTGTCCTGCCGCCGCGACACGCTGTGCAATCGCGAGGCGCAGGAACTGATCGACCAGGCGACGAACAACATCGACGCCGGACAGCGCCGGGTCCAGGTGAGCGAGGCCGAGGCCGTGCTCGCGCGCTACGCCCCCTTCATCCCGCTCGCGACGCCGCTCCGCTGGTCGGTCGCGTCGCAGCGTCTGACGGGACTGCGCGCCAACGGCCGGGCGCAGCACCCATTGAATCACCTGATCGCGCGTCCTAACTAGATAATGGCGCTTCAAGTTCGAGCGCTTTTGAAAGGACCCTGATGGCCCCTTCGCCCCCCAATCCCGACGCAATCTTCGACGCCCTGATCTCCAACCGGAACGATCCCGCCGCGCTGCGCAAACGCGTCGAGACGCTGGAAATCCTGCTCGAACGCAGCTTCATCATTCCCGGCATCAACCGTCCCGTCGGCCTCGACGCGATCGTCGGGCTCGTCCCCGTCGTCGGCGACGTCATCGCCGCGACGATGGGCGCGTACCTGATCTGGGAAGCACGCAACCTCGGCATGCCGAAGTGGAAAATCTGGCGCATGGTCGGCAATCTCGGCGTCGACACCGCACTCGGCGCGATCCCGCTCGTCGGCGACGCCTTCGACTTTTTCTTCCGCTCGAACACGCGCAACCTGCGGATCATCAAGAAGCATCTCGACAAGCACCACCCGGGCACGATGGTCATCGACCAATAGGCGGCTTCGCCTTCTTCCCTCGGGGTGTGCAATGCTGCTAGCACGGCGCCACCACACCCCGGGGGAGATGAAAATATGATCCGCGCCAGCCTCGCCGCGCTTGCCTTCAGCTGTTCGATCACCGCCGTCGCGGCGGCCGCGCCGCAAGACAGGGATCCCTGGCTCTGGCTCGAGGATATCGAGGGCAAGAAGGCGCTCGACTGGGTCAAAAGGGAAAATGCCGAAACCGACAAGCTGATCACCGGCCGCCCCGGTTTCGAAGCCGACCGCAAGCGCGCGCGCGCGATCCTCGACGACGACCGCCAGATCGCCGAGCCCGGCGAGGTGATGGGCGACATGATCACCAATTTCTGGCGCGACGCCGCCAATCCGCGCGGAATCTGGCGCCAGAGCCCGCTCGACGCCTGGCTCGCGGGCAACCCCGTCTGGTCGCCGCTGATCGACGTCGATGCGCTCGGCAAGGCGGAGAAGCAAAGCTGGGTCTGGCACGGCGCCGACTGCCTCGCGCCCGAGTACAAGCGCTGCCTCGTCTCGCTGAGCCCCGGCGGTACCGACGCCGATATCGTCCGCGAATGGGATCGCACCACCAAAAGCTTCGTCGACGGGGGCTTCGCGCTGCCGCAGGCCAAGAGCAGCGTGACATGGGAGGACGCCGACACCCTGCTCGTCGCGACCGACTATGGCGAAGGCAGCATGACCGCGTCGGGCTATCCGCGCATCGTGAAACGCTGGAAACGCGGGACACCGCTGGCATCGGCCGAAACCGTTGCCGAGGGCGAGCATGAGGATGTCGGCATGAACGTCTTCGCGCTCGTCGACGGCGACAGGCGCTGGCCGATGATCAGCCGCGGCAAGACCTTCTACACGACCGACTATCTGATCCGCGGTGTCGGCGGCGACAGCTATCATTCGACGATCATCCCCGACACGGCGAGCCTTCGCGACGTGCTGGGCGGGCAGGCGATCGTCTTCCTCAACCAGGATTTCGGCGCGGGCTTTCCGGCGGGCTCGCTGATCTCGCTGTCGCTCGAGGACATGTCCGCCGACCGGCAGGTGCCGATCATTCCGGTGATGACCCCCACGCAGGCGCAGGCGATCGAGGATGTCTCGGCAACCGACAATATCCTGTGGGTCAAGGCGCTCGACGATGTCGAGGGCAAGCTCTTCGCCCTCCGCCGCGATCAGCCCAACGGCCGCTGGAGCCAGAAGGAGGTTCCGCTCGCTCCCAATGCGACGGTCGGCATCGCTGGCACGGTGGGCAAGCGCGATATCGTCCTCGCGACCGCCGAGACGATGCTGATGCCCCCGACGCTCTACGCCGTATCCGAAGGCAATGCGCCGCAGGCGGTACAGAGCCTGCCCGCGACGTTCGATGCCGCGAACATGACCGTCGAGAAACGCTTCGCGACGTCGAAGGACGGCACCAAAATCCCTTATTTCCTCGCGCGCAAGAAGGGCACGACCGGCCCCGTCCCCGCGCTCGTCCACGCCTATGGCGGCTTTCGCGCCGCGCAGACGCCGGGCTATCTGACCGGCCAGCCCTATCGCGCCGGCCCGCTCGGGCTGTTCTGGGTCGAGGACGGCAATGCCTATGTCCTCGCCAATATCCGCGGCGGCGGCGAATATGGCCCCGCCTGGCATCAGGCGGCGCTGCGCGAGAAGCGCCAGAACAGCTTCGACGATTTGGAGGCCGTCGCCCGCGACCTGATCAAGACCGGCATCGCCCGGAAGGACGGCATCGCCATCTCGGG
>NZ_DASWTD010000496.1:0-2591 GCF_036402335.1 Sphingopyxis sp.
GAGAATGAAGGACATCGAAAGTCTGAACGGCGGTGCCGCACGGGTTCGCGGGAAGCGATTCCGGGGAATGCTCGGCGGCGCCCTGCTTGCATTGGCGATGCCTGTTTGCGCCGCGGCATCCGATGGCGCGGCGGCACCTGCAGCGCCGCTCGTCGACCATCATATCCATCTCGGGAGCGATGAGCTTGCCCGCCAGATGGACGAAATGAAGAAAGCCGATCCGGATGCCTTCGAGCATCTGTCCGAGGATATTTTCAAGAAGCCGACCCCGGCCGACGCCATCCGCAATCTCGACGCGGCCGGCGTCAAGCGCGCCGTTCTGCTCTCGACCGGCTATTGGTTCATGCTGCCCGGCCAAGCCGCCGATCCGGCCGAGGCGGCTCGCAAGATGCGCGCGGAAAACCGCTTCAACGTCGAGACCGCGCTGGCCTCGAAGGGCCGCATCATCGCCTTCGTCGCGATCAATCCGTTCGCGCCCAACGCGAAGGAAGAATTTCGCTACTGGAAGGGCAGGCCGGGTGTCAGCGGGCTCAAGCTCCATCTCGGCGCGGCGGATTTCTCAGCGAGCTCGCCCGAACAGGTGGCGCAGCTGGCGGAGATTTTTACCCTCGCGCGTAAGGCAAGGCTGCCCATCGTTACCCATCTTCGCGGCGGTGGATCGTTCACGAAGGCCGACGTCAATCTGTTCATCGACAAGGTTCTTTCTAAGGCGGGCGATCTTCCGGTCCAGATCGCGCACGGCGGCGGCTACGCCGGCGCCGACCCGGCGACGATCGACTCGCTCGAGGCCTTTGGCGCGGCGATTGCCCGCAAGGCGCCGGGAACGCGCAATCTCATATTCGACATCTCGGGCGTGGTGATGCCCGAAGAGGCGGCTGCGGCGCTCGGAAGCAGCGATGCGCAACTGGCCCTGTTCACGGCGGATATGCGGCAGATCGGACTCGACCGGTTCGTGATCGGGAGCGACTGGCCGGCGATCGGCCCCATCGCGCCCTATTTCGATCTGATGCGACGGAAACTGGCATTCACCGACGCCGAGTGGGCCACGCTGTGCAACAATGTCGCGCCGTATCTGAGGAGCGGTCGCTGATAGCGAAATTCCGGGTGACTCGGCCGGCGGCCGATCGCTATCGGCGGGCTTCGCTCGCCGGTCCGGTACGGCGACGCGGCGCGGGCCGCGTTCGTGCGAGGGCGTTTTACGTCCCGAACGCGCTTTTGATATTGATCGCGCCGCGCGTAACGAGCAGGGAGATGGCATGAAGGCCGCGCGTTCCGCTACCTCGAAGTCAAAGTCGATCTCGGCCGGGCCGGTCCTGAAGACGCTTCGTCTCGAACGCGGCTGGTCGCTCGCCGAAGTGAGCGACAAGACCGGCATTCCGACCTCCACCCTGTCGAAGATCGAGAATGACAAGACCGAGATGACGATGGACCGCCTGCTGCGGATCAGCGTCGCGCTCGACGTCAACATTGCCGACATTCTGGGATCGCCCCGGACTGAATATGTCTCGGGCGATCGCGGTCGCCGCAGTATCACGCGGATCGGCGAGGGCGGCGTCGTGTCGTCGCAATATGGCGAGATCTGCTATCATGCGCAGGACTTGCTGGAAAAGCGCGTCTCGCCGCTCGTCGCGACAATCTCGGCGCGCTCGATCGAGGAGTTCGGCGAATTGCATCGTCATTTCGGCGAGGAGTTTCTCCTCGTGCTCGATGGCGAACTCGCGTTGCACACCGACACCTATACCCCGGTTCACCTCAAAACCGGTGAATCGATCTATTTCGACAGCGAGATGGGGCATGGCTATGTCGCGGCGGGGGATGGCCCATGCCGGATCATGATGGTCTGCATCCCGCGCAACAACGATGTGATCCGGACGGTTGACGGCCGGTCGGACGTCGAAAATATTCACGAAGTCGAAGCGCTCTCGCCCGTTCGCGCGCTGAAATAGCCGAGGCTACCGCCTTTGCGCCGATCGGGCGCTGCTAACCGCCGTCGTTTCCGGCCTCGTCGATCCGTGCGGCGTGTGAAATCATTTCGGCATCGGCGCCCGAGCAGACCGAAAGGACGCGGCAGGGACCCTCGCCGACGAGCAGATAGGCGTGCGCCATGCTGCTGTCGAAATAAATGGAATCGCCGGCATCGAGCCGAAGCGGCGCAAAGAATTCGCTATGCAGCTCCATGCTGCCTTCGAGCACGTAGAGATATTCCTCGCCGCGATGCCCGAGGAGGCCATTGAGCTCGTCGATGTGCCGCGCGACGACGTCGATGAGGATCGGCGTCATCGTTTTTCCGAGATATTCGTCCGCGAGATAGGCGTGCTGCTGTTTCTCGAAATGGACGCCCGCGACCTCGCCCGCTCGGATGACGCTTCGCCGCCCGGGGCCGGCCGCCGGGACCGGCGGGCCGGTGCCGCTCTCCTTCTGGATGAGAAGCGCGATGTCGACCTGCAGCCCCGCACCCAGCCGCACGAGCTTCTCGTACGTCATTCGCATCTTGCCATTCTCGAGTTTCGACAGCGTCGACTGCGGAATGCCGGTCTTCTCGGCCAATTGCCCCATCGTCAGGGACCGCTCGAGACGAAGGGCGCGTAGCT
>NZ_DASWTD010000497.1:0-3878 GCF_036402335.1 Sphingopyxis sp.
CGAGCCGCCGCCTGAAGCGCTCGTCGGGCGCCGCCGACCAGATCGCCAAAATCCCTCCGCGCACCAGCGCCGCCTTGGCGATCGCGAGGCCCGCGGGCGAGTAGATCCGGTCGTTGGCTTCGCGCGTCAGGGCGTCGGGACCATTGTCGACGTCGAGCAGGATCGCGTCATAGCGCCCGCGGCCATCGGCAATCGCCGCCGCCACGTCGCCCATCACCAGCGCGACGCGCGGGTCGTCGAGGCAGCCCGCCGCGAGGTCCGCCATCGGCCCGCGCGCCCAGTCGATGATGCCGGGAACCAGCTCGGCGACAGTGATCCGCGCATCGGGCCCGAGCGCCGCGAGCGCCGCGCGCAGGGTAAATCCCATGCCGTACCCGCCGATCAGCAGATGCGCCGCCTTCCGCCCCGCCAGCCGGTCGCACGTCATCACCGCGAGCGCCTCTTCGGACCCGCTCATCCGGCTATTCATCAGCTCGTTGCCGCCGACCGCGATGATATAATCGTCGCCGCGGCGGAACAGGCGCAGCGGATCGCCGCCCGGCACCTCCGCCGTGCCGATCAGTTCGCGCATCTTCAATTGCCGTCGCCCGTCATCATGTCGTTCCTCATTGGCCCCCGTCCCGCCATCAGGCGGCCCATTCCGCTGGATCGGATTCTTCGCCGATCAACGCAAGCCCGTGCGCGATCGACGTGAGTTCGCCGCCCGTCGCGATCCGCCCGGCGCCGAAACGGCGGTCGAAGAGCGCGCGGATCGCGGGGATCAGCGATGATCCTCCCGTCAGGAACACGCGGTCGATATCCCCGGGCGCAATAGCCGCGCGCGCCAGCGCGGCGTCCATCGCCGCTTCGATACGGCGAAGATCGTCGGCGATCCACTGCTCGAAATCACCGCGGCGCACCTCGGCGCATATGGCGACGCCGTCGCTCGCAAAGCGGAATTCCGCCTGCTCGGCGCTCGACAATGCGCGCTTGAGGCGGCCGACCGCGTCATAGAGCGGAAAGCCCTGTTCATGCTCGATCAGCGCGATCATGCGGCCGACGGGTACCGGGTCGACCGCGTCGCGCCGGAGCCGCCGCAGTTCGTCGAGCGTCCGGCGATTGCGCATCAGCGCAAGGCGCGACCAGTCGGCGAAATCGGCGAAATAGCCGCCCGGGATTTCGAGCAGCTTGCCGAACGAGCGGTAATGGCCGCCCTTGCCGAGCAGCGGCAGCACCAGCTTGTCGACGATGCGATAATCGAACCGGTCGCCCGCGATGCCGATCCCCGACGACGCGAGCGGCACACAGCGTCGCGCGCTGCCCGGTTCGGCGACGCGCACGATCGAAAAGTCGGTGGTACCGCCGCCGAAGTCGGCGACAAGGATCGTCGCGGGCTCGGTCAGCCGCGAGGCATAGCTGTGCGCCGCGCCCAGCGGCTCGTGCACATAATATATCTCGGTGCCAAAGGCTTCGAGCATCAGGTCGTAACGCTGGCGCGCGAGCGCCGCATCGGGCCGGGCACCGGCATATTCGACCGGGCGGCCGACGATGACGCGGCGCGGTCGCGTATCGAGCCGGCCGCCGGCGTGCGTGACCAGCCGCTGGAGGAACAGCCGCCCCATATCCTCGAACCGGAAGGGCTTGTTGAAGATCATCGCGCGCTCGAACGACGCGCTCGCCGCGACGCTCTTGAACGACTGGACGAAACGGCTGTCGAGCGGCGACTGGAGATATTCGTCGATCGCCCACGGCCCCGCCTCGTGCGCGATCCCCTGCCACGCGCGCTCCTCTTCCCAGAAGCAGAGCGCCGAACGGAACACCCCGCCGGTAGCCGCGTCGCCGGCAAACTCGACGAGCTGCGTATCGCCGTTGCCGTCCGCCAGGGCCACGACGGTGTTGGTCGTGCCGAAATCGAGGCCGAGCGCGCTCGCGGTCGCGTTGCTGTCCATGACTATTCCTGTGGGTGATGGGCCGGCCGGGGGGCGGCGCCTATTGCACAGGCCGCGCCGGCGGGCAAGGTGCGCCCGGCGCGGCGATCAGCCGGCCGCGATCCGCCCGCCCGCGATATGAAAGCGCGTCACGGGGCCCGGCATGTCGGCGAACAGCGCCGCTTCGGTCCCCGTCAGCCACGCCTGTCCGCCCTGCCCCGCCAGTCGCGCGTAGAGCGCGCCACGGCGCAGCGGATCGAGGTGCGCCGCGACCTCGTCGAGGAGCAGCACCGGCCGCTGTCCGCGCAGCCGCGCGACACAATCGCCATGCGCCAACACGAGCGAAAGCAGCATCGCCTTCTGCTCGCCGGTCGAACAGCGCGCCGCCGAGCGGCCCGTCGCCGCATGGACGGCGGACAGGTCATCGCGGTGCGGCCCCGCAGTCGCGCGCCCCGCCGCGGCGTCGATGCGTCGCCGCGCCGCGAACAGCGACCGCAGCGCCTCGACCGCGTGCGGCGCCGTCCGCACGGCTCCTTCGCTGTCGACAAGCGTCAGCAGCGGCCGGGCAAAGGGAGCGTCGGGCTGCCCGGCGAGTTCGGCCGACAGCGCCGCCAGCATCTGCTGCCGCGCCGCATCCATCGCCGCGCCATGCTCGGCCAGCTGCGCCTCGAGGCTCGCCAGCCATTGCCCGTCGGCATTGGCAAGGTCGCCCAGCAGCTTCCCGCGCGCGCGGAGCGCCGCTTCATAGCGATTGCTGTGCTGGGCATGGCGCGGGTCGAGCGCGAGCACGAGCCGGTCGAGGAAGCGGCGGCGGTTGCCCGCGGTCTCGACGAACAGCCGGTCCATCGCGGGGGTCAGCCACAGCACCGCCAGCCATTCGCCCAGCGCCGTCGCGGCCGCCGCGGCGCCGTTGATCCGCACGATGCGCCGTCCCGGGTGCGCGGGCTCGATCCCGGTGCCGAGCGCGACCGGCGGCAGGTCGGGGTTCGGCTGGACCTCGGCAAAGACCGCAAAACCCCCGCTCGCTCCGTCGCGCACCATGTCGCCGAGCGCCGCGCGGCGCAGCCCGCGTCCCGGCGCAAGCAGCGAGACCGCTTCCAATATATTGGTCTTGCCCGCGCCATTGTCGCCGTGCAGCGCGACCAGCCCCGGCGCCGCCGCCATGTCCGCGCCGGCGTGATTGCGAAAATCGGTCAGCGAAAGGCGGGTCAGCGTCATCTGCCTGTCCGCCTACCGCAGCCCTCCCGGCGGCGCCAGCCCATCCGCCGCGCCGGTTGCATTGGAATTTTTCCGACTATCGGGAAATTTCACCATCACGACGCATTTTTCGCGCTGAAATAATATGTCGCGAACCGAAAAACCGCGCTTAACCGCCAATGAATGAATTTGGCACGGTCCCTGCAATAGTGTCGGCATCCACCGGATGGCCCGGATGGAAGGTTCAAGGAAGGAAAATATCATGGCTCATTTCAACGTCGAATCGTTCAAGAGCTACGCGATCGCCGCCGTTGCCTCGCTTTACTGCTCGATGATGTTCCTCGCCGCTGTCGGCCCGAACGCTGCGCACTTCGGTGGACTGGTCGCCTGACCGGTCCCCGTACCCCCCGAATAACGCCGGCCCGATAGCCGGGATGGAAAGGAAAGAAATGAAACAGGGTTTTCGCAAGAATCGTCGCGACGGGATGATTTTCGGCGTGTGCGCCGGAATGTCGGACCAGTTCGGCATCGACGTCTTGTGGACGCGCGTCGGCTTCGTTGTCCTGACGCTTCTGGGCTTCGGCCTGCCTCTGCTGCTGTACCTCGCCGTCGCGATCCTCGCGCCCTAGGACAGCCCGGGCCGGCCGCCTTGAAGGCGCAGTCGCACCGGCCCGCATATTCCCAGACCAAGGGCCCACCGGTCGGACCGGTGGGCCCTTTTCTGTTGGTCGGCCTTTGCCCGATATTTGCCACTAATCCTCCCTGTGGCGCAGC
>NZ_DASWTD010000498.1:0-10447 GCF_036402335.1 Sphingopyxis sp.
GTTGAGCGCCTTGACACGCTTGGTCATCGGGTTGCGGACGGTCAGCGCGCTGTAAAGGGCAAACAGCACCGCAAACACACCGACCGCGGCCAGCATCGTGCCGGCCCAGACAACATCGACGCCGAGCAGCGTCGGGCCGCGCTGCGCGCCGGTGAAGGCCGACGAAAGAAGGAGGCTGCTGTTCACTGGTTCTGCCCCTTCATATTTCGAAGCTGATCATCTTGGCCATGATACCGGCGCCGATGCTCATCCAGATCAGGCCGCCGATGCCGGCGATGATCAGGCGCTCTTCAAAGAAGAATCCCGCAAGATAGCTGGGGTTCATCGACCAGACGACGCCAAAGACGAAGAAAGGCAAGGCGCCGACGATATAAGCGGAGGCCTTTGCTTCCGACGACATGGCGCGAATCTTGAGTTTCATTTGCGCGCGCTTGCGCAGTACGTCCGACAGGTTCGCCAGCGTTTCCGCAAGATTGCCGCCGGTTTCGCGCTGAATCTGGATCGTGATGCAGAAAAACTGGAATTCGGGTGTGCCGAGCATCGTCGCCGATTCCTGGAGCGCGGCTTCCATCGTGTTACCGATGCGAATGCGTTCGATGACCGCCTTGAATTCTTCGCCGACGGGGCCCGGAAGCTCCTGGCTGACGACCTGGAATGTCTCGGTCACCGGCAAGCCCGATTTCAGACCGCGCACGAGCAGGTCGATCGCGTCGGGGAAGCGGGCGTTGAACTGCTTGACGCGGCGGTTGATCGTCTGGCCGACGACGAAATAGGGCAGGCCGAGGCTCAGCATCAGGCCGACCAACCCGGCCATCAGCATCGGCGCGCGCACCGCGAGCATCGCGCCGGTCACGACGACGAAAATGGCCATCGACGCGAGCATATATTGCGTCAGCGTCCAGCTCTTGCCCGTGCGGCGGATTCGCTTCTCCAGCTCTTCGCGGCGCGGCAACAGGCTGGTCAGCGCCGAATCCGCCTTGCTGCCCGACGCAATCGTTTTGCGCATTTGCGCCGCCACGACCGCCTCGGTGGATGCTGCGTGGCGGTCCTTGACCATCGCCAGCCGCCGCGTCTTCGCCTTGCCGACCGATGGGCCGCCAAGCAGAAGCACGAGGAGGGCAAAGGCCAGGAAGGCCCCGGCGATGATAAGGATGACTGGCAGGTTCATGGTCGGCTGATGTCCGCTTCTATCGCTGGTGGAGGTGACGGCCCGTCATGCGGGCCGTCACGCCGGCTGTTTCGCGCCCTTCTTGCTCATCAGGCCGAGCTTGCCGAGCAACGAGCCGCCGCCCGACTTGCCCTTTGCGCCAGTAATCTGCGCTTCCTCGGCTTCGACGTCGGCGCCGTCGAGGATCAGGCGCATCAGATTGCCCCATACCTGTGCCGATTTCGTGCCTTTGCAGATTTCGGCATAGGATTTGCCGAGCTTGGCGGACTGGCTGACCATTTTCGGATCGAACGGAATGACGATGTCGATCTGGCGTTCGATCGAGGATTCGAATTCCTTGCGCGACAGTTCGCCGATCGCGTTCTGGAACTTGTTCGCGACCAGCACGACGCGCGCGCCGGGTACGTTCTGCTTGAACCACGAGAGGAGGCGGATCGTGTCGCGCGCTGCGGCGAGCGTCACATCGCTGACGAGCAGGATCGTACCCGCTTCCGACACGAGGTGCGGGAAGGGGATCAGGACCTGGCGCGGAATGTCGACGATCGTCATCTCGAATGCGCCGCGCAGTTCCTCTTCCAGCTGGAAAAAGGCCGAACCGTCGGTCATCACGGGCTGGTGGATCGGCGCTTCCGCCGACAGCAGGCTGAGCTTGTCCGACGCCCGCACCATCGCGCGTTCGATGAACAGGCCATCGATACGGCTGGGATTGTCGATCGCGTCGATCAGGCCGCGGCCCGGTTCGAGGTCGAGCGTCAGCGCGCCGGTGCCGAAATGGACATCGAGGTCGAGCAGCGCCGTCTGGCGGCCGGCCTGCTCGCTGATCGCCCAGGCGAGCGAAGTCGACACGAGCGATGCGCCCACGCCGCCGCGTACGCCGACGACCGCCATCATGTGGTGCGGCTTGTCGTCGAGCATGTCGGCGTGCTTGGGTGCCGTCAGCATGGCCTGCGCCATGGTCAGCGATTCCCGCACCTGCTCGAGCGACAGCGGCTTCAGCAGATAATCCTGGATTCCGCTCGACAGCAGATCGCGATACAGGCGGACATCGTTCACCTGACCGGCCGCGATCACGACCGTGCCGGGCTCGCAAACTTCGGCGAGCGCGTTGATGTCGTTGATCGGATCACCCGATTCCGACATGTCGACGAACAGGATGTTCGGGCTGGCGGAAACCGACAGTGACTGCACCGCGTTACGCAGGCCGCCCTTGTTGCATTTCTCGATCGGCCAACCCATGTCGCTGGCCGCGGCGCGGATCAGCTCCAGCGTATCGTCGTCGCACACGAAGGCGTTGAAGGGATCACGCAGTCCCGCCATTTTGAATGGAGCGTTCACTGGCTGCCCTCCTTGCTGGTTGCCGATGCGGTGAGATCGCCTGCGCCGGTCTGGGGCTTTTCGCGATAAGTGCGGATGGCTCGCGTCGCCGCCGACGGATCGGTGCGGTCGTTGCGCGCGCCCTTGATCAGGTCATTGGGATCGGCGACCATCGCGGCCAGATTGCTGTTCGTCGCGCACCCATAGTTCGACGAGGTTGCGTTGACGACGTTGATCGCCGATTTGCTTGCCCAATCGGGACACCCCGGAACAAAGGCTGACGCGCGTGTGATGACGATGCGCAGATGGCCCTGCGGCACGGCGCCGGTGGTCACCGGTACGTCCCGGCTCATCAGCAGGCCGCGGCGTTCGATCATCGACCGGACGGTCGCCTGCGCCGAACTGGCGCCATAGACCGACGGATCCTCGATCGCGATACGGTCGCCGTAGCGAACCCCCATCGCATCGAGCCAGCCTTGCAGGCGGCCCTGCTCGCTGGGCGCGAGTTCTCCGTTCGAGGCCGCAACGTCGAATTGATGGATGGAGTTGCGTACGACGGGCTGGTGGACCGAATCGAGGCTGGTGTTGCTGGTGGCGGTGCCCGTGCATCCGGCGACCGACGTGGCCAGGGCCAGGACCGTCCAAGTTGCGATTTTCTTCATCACTTTGCTCCTGAAATCCGGCACGTCACTTGATGCTGAAGCCCGGCGCCGCATCGCCGGTGCCCCGTGGGCGATCGGCATCGCCGACACTGGTGTCGAGCCGCGGTTTCGGCCGGTCACCGCCTGTCACGCCGTTGCTTTCCTGGTTGAGCAGGAGCCGCTGAAGGTCGTTCGCATTCTGGTAAGCGTCGGTCGGCAGCTTGATGTCGTTCGCCGACACCGGATTGACCAGATACGGCGTCACCACGATTACCAGTTCGGTCTCGCCGCGGCGGAAGCTGTCCGATTTGAACAACATACCGAGCAAGGGCACGTCGCCGAGGCCGGGCAGCTTGTCGAGCGCGCCGATCGAACGGTTGTTCATCAGGCCCGCGATCATGAAGCTTTCGCCCGATCCGAGTTCGACCGTCGTTTCGGCGCGCCGGATCGTCAGCGCGGGGATCTGGAATCCCTCCATCTCGATCGCGCCCTCGGTCGACAGCTCCGACACTTCGGGACGAACGCGGAGGCTGATGCGGCCATTCGACAGCACCGTCGGCGTATAGGCCAGGCTGACACCATATTTGCGATATTCGATCGTCGTACCGGCAAGGTTGCCGGGGATCGGAACCGGAAATTCGCCGCCCGCGAGGAAGTCGGCGGTTTCGCCGGAAATCGCGGTCAGGTTCGGCTGTGCCAAGGTGACGACCATGCCCGACCGTTCGCCCAGATCGAGCGAGGCCATCAGGTCGAGCCCGAACAGGCGTCCGGCGCCGGCGAGGCTTCGCCCGCCCGAAGTGGGTGCGTTGAACTGATAGTTCGTGCCCATGATCGCCCTTGTGACCGGCTGGCCGGTAACGGGATCATATGGCCGGGGAACCGGGCTGCCGGGGAAGACCGCCGTGGGATAGGGGATGTCGGTGATCGTTCCGGCGGTACGGCCGCCGAAAATGCCGCCGAGGAATCCGTTACCCAGCACGCCGTCCTTGTCGCGCGTCAGCAGGTTGCCGCTCATTTCCTTGACCAGCGTCCGGTTCACTTCGGCGATACGTACCTGCAGATTGACCTGCAACGGCGTCGCGGTGCGAAGGCGCGAGAGCACTTTCGTGCCTTCGCCGACGAAAGCCTGGACCAGGCGTTCGGCTTCGGCCGCGTCGTCGGGCGACTGGACTGTCCCGGTGAGCAGCACGAAGCCGTTCATCGTGTTGGCCGAAACGCTCGCTTCGGGCATCGCCAGCGACAGCATCTGGTCGATCGTCTCGATATTGTTGCCGACGCGCGCAACGGTCGAATAGACGACCCGGCCGCTGGCATCGGTGGCATAGATGCTGGTTTCACCCGGCTTTTTGCCGAAGATATAGAGCTGGCGACCCGAACGGACCTGAACGTCGGCGACTTCGTCGTTGGCGACGAAAACGTCGGACATCGACGCGGGAAGGCTGATCAGGCGGCCGCGACCAACCGACAGGTCGATGCTGCTGTTCGCGTTCTGGGTCGCCTGCGCCGCCGCCTGTTGCGATGGAGCGGAGACAAGGGCGGCTGCAACCAGGCCGATGGCCAGGGTGCGGACAAGAGCCGCTGCCTTGAAATTGGCTTTGCTATTCATCTTACTTACCCCCAACCGGGACTTCGGTGACCTTGTCGCCGCGTGTCACGCGAACGACCGGTCCGCCACCGTAGCCCGATGCATATCCCCGCCCCGGCGATACTGCCGGTGCACTGCTCACCATCGGCTGCTGGCGCCCGCCGCCGCCGACGCGGCCGCTCACCGGGATCCAGAAGCGCGAAACATCGCCGCCCGTCGTCGCCGTCTTGGCGGTCGACGGGCGCGCCTGGGCCTGCGCCAGCATACGGCGTTCGGCTGCGGCGCCGCCCTTTTCGGGGACGTTGATGTCACCCGAGGCGATGGCGGATTCCAGTTCGCCGCTGCTTTCGGCGAGCGGACGAAGCGCGAGCGACAATTTGCCCATGCTCTGCGCGACCGCGATGCGTTCGGCGAGTTCGGGCGTCGCTTCGAGCGTCACCGAGCCAAAGGTGCGAACCGGAGTCTTGCCGGTTTCATCCTCGGCATCGTAACGCTGGTCAGTCGCGAGCACGCGAACGTTGCGCACGATCGTTTCGGCAGTGAAGAGTTGTTCGTCGGGATAGGAGCTGCCTTCCTTGACCTCGATGGTCTGGGCCAGCAGCACGTCGACGCGGTCGCCCGGAAAGACGAAGCCGGCGACACCCTGTTCCTGGCTGACCTTGACCGTCACCGCGCGCATGCCGGGGCCAAGCGCCGCCGCAAGGAAGCCACGATCGTCGGGATGGACGAGCGCACCCTGCGTCAGCGGCTGGCCCGCGGTGATCGGATAGCGGACGACGGTGCCGACCAGCGTGTTCACGTCGGTCTTGTCCTTCAGGAAATAGGCCTTCTGGACCAGATCCTTCGGCCAGGGCTGGAACCGGAAGCTGTCAGGCCCGATAATCGTGCCGACCGGCAGCTGCCGTGTTGCAACAAGGATCATCGGACCGGTAATTTCCGGTGCCGCGGCCGCGCGGGCCGGCGGAGCCGAGGCCCCGCGCATCATCTGATTGACCCCGAATGCCGCGCCGATGGCAATGACCAGCGCGCCGACGATCAGCATAATCTTTCGCGTATCCATGACGATTTTTCGCCTCCTGCACCAACCGGAAACGGCGGTGCTTGCCCTCAGGTTGAACCGATACCCTGAAACTGGTTAAGATATTGTTGGTGAAGCGCCCAAAGGCCCGCTGCGGCGATGGCCACCCCGTAGGGAACCTCGACCGGTTTTTCCGAAGGGCGCAATTTCATATGGATAAGCATCACGGCCGACAGGATGCCGCCGCCGACCGCCATGACCATGAGCATGGGCATGAACAGCGGAAGCGGGATCCAGAGCATCACCGCGCCGATCATCTTGACATCGCCGCCGCCCATCGCGCCGATCGCGAACAATCCGGCAAAGACCAGAAAGACCGCAAAGGCGGCGCCGAACTGGACCGCGACCCCGGGCCATAGCGCCAGCCCGCCGGCGATCCAGAAAGGGATGGCCAGCAGCGCGATCGCAGCGTTGAGTTCGTTGGAGATCGACCGCGACCGGATGTCGCTGACCGCCGCGGCAATCATCAACAGTCCGAGTATGACCATCAGGCCAAGCGAGATTGTGCCGCTATCCATCGGCTTTCTCCTACGCAATATGGCTTACCAAAGAGTAACCATGTGCGCGGGCAGGCCGGGATGGCTTGCATTCGCCGGGCCAGCCGATATGCGGCGGGCATGACCGACAAGCCGCCCTCCGCCACCGATATATTGATCGTCGGCGCGGGCATCGCGGGCGCCAGCCTGGCGGCGGCGCTGGCACCGTGGCGCCGCGTCCTGATGGTCGAGGCCGAGGAGGCGCCGGGTTATCACGCGACGGGTCGCTCGGCCGCATTCTGGCACGAAAGCTATGGCGGGGCAGGGGTGCAGCCATTGTCGGCCGCATCGTTCGCCACGCTCGATCACCCGCCTCCCGGGTTTTCCGACCGTGGCTTCCTGTCGCCGCGCACCGCGCTGACGCTGGGCCAGCGGTCCGAAGCCGCTGCAGTCGACGCCTTCACGGCCGAATTCCTCGCCAAGGGCGTCGCGGTCTCGCGCATCGGTGCCGATGAAATTGCCGACAAGATTCCGGGCGTGCGTCCTGCATGGAGCGAGGCTGCCTTCGAGGCTGCGTGCAGCGACATCGACGTCGGCCGTCTCCATGCCGCTTACCTGCGCGCGGCACAGCGCGCGGGCGCCGTGCTGGCCACGCGCGCGCCGCTCGTGTCCGCGCGCCGGACAAGCGGCGGCTGGGACGTCCGGCTGGGCGGAGGAAATGTCCATGCGGCGCTAATCGTCAATGCTGCGGGGGCGTGGGCTGACCGGGTTGCCGCGGCCTGCGATATTGCGCCGCTGGGCATCCAGCCGCTCCGCCGCACCGTTGTCCAGTTACGGCTCGGGGTGCCGGTTCCCGCCGACTTGCCGCTCGTCGTCCACGTCGGCGGCGATTTCTATTTCAAGGGCGAGAGCGAGGGGCGCATCTGGCTCAGTCCGCACGACGAGACGCCGACGGGGCCGCACGATGCTGCGCCTGAGGAATATGACGTTGCCCTCGCGATCGACAGGTTGCAGTCGGTGGTCGACTGGCCGATCGCGGCCGTCGAGCGCAAATGGGCGGGACTGCGCAGTTTCGCTCCGGACAGAAGCCCTGTTTTCGGCGCCGATCCACACGAATCGGCCTTCATCTGGTGTGCAGGGCAGGGCGGCTTCGGCATCCAGACCGCGCCCGCCATCTCCGCTTTGCTGGCAGCTCGGCTTGGCGCGCCGCCGCCCGAGGGGGCCATTGGGCGCGTCGATCCGGTGCCCTACGCACCGTCGCGTTTCGGCTGATCATCTGGCGGGTTGCGCGTGAAGCCGCCCGGCTTAACATGGCCGCGTCGCGTCACTCCCGGCGCGGGCATGACGAGTGGAGGATTTCATGGCCCATTATTTCGAGATTAAGAAGAACAAGGCCGGCGAGTTCGTTGCCTATTTCAAATATAACAGCGAACCGATCTTTTGGACCGAAGGCTATTCGAGCAAGGCATCGGCCAAGAATGCGATTGAATCGATCCTGAAAAACGGCCCTGGCGCCGAAGTCCGCGACGAGGATTGATGTGTCGCGCGGGCGTTCAGCGCGCCCGCGCGATTTCCAGGGCCGCGTCGCTCGCGAGCTGGTCGGCAAGTTCATTGTCGCCATGCCCCGCATGGCCTTTCACCCACAGCCACTCGACCTTGTGCCGGGCATTTTCCTTGACGAGCCGCTGCCACAGGTCGGCGTTGGCGACGGGCTTTTTCGCTGCGGTTTTCCAGCCGTTCTTCTGCCAGCCGAAAATCCATTTGGTGATGCCATCGCGGACATAGACGCTGTCGGTCGAAAGTTCGACGTTGCAGCTGCGCTTGAGCGCCGCGAGCGCCTCGATCGCCGCCAGCAACTCCATGCGGTTGTTCGTCGTCTCGGGCTCGCCCCCCGACAATGTCTTTACGACGTCGCCCCAGCGCAGGACCGCGCCCCAGCCGCCCGGACCGGGGTTGCCCTTGCACGCGCCGTCGGTGGCGACGATCACCGTCTTGCCCGTGCCCGTCGTCATGCGGCGGCGAAAAGGCTGGCGGCGTCGGGCGCGCTGTAGCGTTGCAGGCGCGCGAGGAAGGGCGAGGGATCCTTGCGCGTGACCAGCGCGTCGGCAGGGGTGTGCACCCAGTCGTGCGCGCGCGTCAGCAGGAAGCGCAGCGCCGCGCCGCGCGCCAGCAGCGGGAGCGCCGCGACCTCTGCGTCGGTCAGCGCGACTTCGCCTGCATAGCCGCGCATCAGCGCTTGCGCGCATGCCGGATCGCAGTGGTTGCCGTCGGCCGAAAAAGCCCAGGAGGCATGGGTGATGGCAAGATCGTAAGCACGGAAATCGCTCGCGGCGAAATAGAAATCGATGAGGCCGGTCACCCGGTCGCCGAGCATCAGCACATTGTCGGGAAACAGGTCGGCGTGGATGACGTGCGCCGGCAGATCCGCTGGCCAGTGCGCATCGAGATGCGCGAGTTCGTCGTCGACGATTGCCTGCAAGCCGGGCAACACCGCATCGAGATCGCCGGTTGCCGTGGCCACCGCTGCCCAGTGACGATGTCCCATGCTGTTGGTGCGCGAACCGGCATAGCCCTCAAGCGCGCGGTGCATTGCGCCGAGCGCGGCGCCCGCAGCTTCGCACTGGTTCGGTGTCGGATGGGTCAGCGAGATGCCCGGCAGAAACTGGATGACGCAAGCCGCGCGGCCGGAAACGCGCTGGATTGCGACACCGTCGCGGTCGCGCAGCATCGCGGGGACCGGGCAGCCGCTCTCGGCAAGATGGTTCAGAAGGTCGACGAAAAAGGGCAGGTCGCCTTCGCTGACACGCTTTTCGTACAGCGTCAGGATGAAACGGCCACCCGTCGTTTCGAGCAGGAAATTACTGTTTTCGACGCCCTCGGCGATGCCCTTGCACGACAGGACGGTGCCAATGTCGTAGCGGGCGACGAGCGCGGCGAGATCGTCGGGTTCGACGTGGGTGTAGACCGCCATCAGGCCGCCGCCGGTTCGAGCCCGCGCGGCAGTTTGAAGACCATATTCTCTTCGGCGGTAACAACCACCTCTTCGGTAATGGCGCGGACCGCGGCGACGGCGTCGATCACTTCGCGGACGAGCGTCTCGGGCGCGCTCGCCCCGGCGGTGATGCCCAGCGTCGCGATGTCGGCGAGCCAGGCCGGATCGACATCGGTTCCGCGCTGGACGAGGTGTGCGGGGGTGCCGAGGCGTTCGGCGACCTCGACCAGCCGCAGGCTGTTCGAACTGTTCGGGGCTCCGATCACGATCATGTGGTCGCACTGGCCGGCGATCGCTTTCACTGCATCCTGGCGGTTCGACGTTGCGTAACAGATATCCTCGCCGCGCGGGCCGCTGATCGCGGGAAAGCGATGCTGCAGTGCCGCGATGATGTCGCGCGTATCGTCGACCGAAAGGGTGGTCTGGGTCAGGAAGGACAGCATGCCGGGATCGGGCGGCGACAATGCCGCCACATCGTCGACCGATTCGACCAGCGTCATTGCGCCGTCGGGCAATTGGCCGAGCGTACCGATAACTTCGGGATGACCCGCATGGCCGACAAAGACGATGTGACGCCCCGTCTCATGCGCACGCTCGGCCTGGCGGTGCACCTTCGACACCAGGGGGCAGGTCGCGTCGATATAGTCGAGCCCGCGCATCTCCGCCTTTGCCGGAACCGCCTTTGGTACACCGTGCGCGCTGAAGACCACCGGCACGCCATCGGGAACCTGGTCGAGCGATTCGACGAAAATCGCGCCCTTGGCCTTCAGCGAGTCAACGACATAGCGGTTGTGAACGATTTCGTGCCGGACATAGACGGGCGCGCCATATTTCTGCAGCGCCAGCTCGACGATGCGGATCGCCCGGTCGACCCCGGCGCAAAAACCGCGCGGTGCGGCGATCAAAACCTTGAGTTCTGCCGCTTCGCTGCCTTCGGCGCGCGTCATGGGATAGGGAGCGTTCATAATGCGCGCGCTCTAGCGCAGCAGGCGCGTTGCGGTAAAGCGGCTTCGTCTATGTTGCGCCTTGTTCATCGCACCGATAAGAAGCGGCGCGCATGAAGCGGGATCACCGTCCCGATGCCTGCCAGTGTGCCTGTTTGGAAAGTCCGATTATCATGATGTCCATTTCGTTTCCGTCGCGTAAGTTCGTGACCGTGCTTTGCGGCACGGCAGCCATGGCGATGGTGGCGG